>NZ_DASYHS010000131.1:0-9717 GCF_035998295.1 Arenibaculum sp.
GTCCTCCAGCATCAGGTCCTGCTGGGCCAGCGCCGTGCGCAGCCGGTCGGCGTCACCGCGGTAGCGCAGCTCGACCGTGGCCTCGTCGCGCGACAGCGCGCGCAGCACCGCGCCGGACACCAGCGGGACCTCGCCGAGGCGGCGGCGGGTCTGGACCCAGTCGTCGAGCCGGCCGATCGGGACCGTGACCAGGATGCTCCCCTCCTCCTGGGACGCCGAGGTGGTCGCCAGCTTCCAGTCCTCCTCGAGCAGGCTGCCGACCGCCGCGACCGCCGCGCCGAGATAATCCTCGACCGTGCCGTCCGGGCGCGCCGGCACCGGGACCGTCCGCGTCGGCTCGGGGCCGTCGGCGCCGTAGCGCGTCAGGCGGACCTCGCCCGGGACCGACGGGTCCGGGCCGCCGGCGGGCGCCGGCAGCTCGGCGACCAGGACGTCCCCGGCGCCGTAGCGCTCCGCGATCGCGGCGAGCGCGTCGGTGTCGCCGGAGACCGCCTCCTCCGCGCTGATGTCGGAGAGGTCGGCCAGCTCGCCATAGGGGACCTGGACCGGGACCAGCCCGCCGCCGGGCGGCGCGTTCTCCCACGCGTCGCGCCAGGCCGTGCGGTCCTCCCACAGCACCGGCTCGCCGTCGGCGGCCCGGTAGACCGGCAGGACCAGGACCGGCTTGCTCATCGTCTCCGTGAAGGCGACGTTGCCGGACTGCAGGTGGTTGCGCACGGCGTCGGGGCGAAAGCGCACCGTCAGGGTCGCGAGGTAGCGCACGGACGAGCTGCGCTCCCGCTGGACCTCGAAGTCCTGGACCATGCGGGCCAGCTCGGCGTCGCCCGCGGGCGGCACCTCGGTGCCGGGAGGCGCCAGCCGCTGCACCAGCTCGGCATAGGCCTCGCGCTGGGCCTCGGCGATCGCCTCGTCCCGGGCGGCGGCGGCACTGGCCGCGGTCACGTCGACCTCGACGTCCCTGACCGTGTAGACGTCCTCGATCGAGGAGGAGGCGGACGCCGGGGGCGCGGCGTCGCCGGGAACCTCGGCCGGGGCCTGACTGGAGGCTTCACCAGCGGCTTCACCGGGGACCTGTTCCTGCACCTGACCGGGAACTTGGGCGGCGGCGGTCGCCACGTGCAGGAAAGCGGCCGAGGCGGCAACTCCGAGTAAAGCGCGGATGCGCCGTGCCTGGCGGCGGTGAGACATTGCAAAGCCTTCCGATTCGAGTATGTTCGCCCCGTTCAACGGTCCGGTTTATATCCCAGCCCGCGCGAGGACGCCATCAGCACACCATCTTATAACACCGGCGGGGCGTACAAGGATGCCGGCGTCGACATCGACGCCGGGAACGCGCTCGTCGACGCGATCAAGCCGCTCGCCAGATCGACCGCCCGCGTCGGCGCGGATGCCGGGCTCGGCGGGTTCGGCGCGCTGTTCGACCTCAAGGCGGCCGGGTTCCGCGACCCGATCCTCGTCGCCTCGACCGACGGCGTCGGCACCAAGCTGAAGGTCGCGATCGCCGCCGGCCGGCACGCCACCGTCGGCATCGACCTCGTCGCGATGAGCGTCAACGACCTCGTCGTCCAGGGCGCGGAGCCGCTGTTCTTCCTCGACTACTACGCGACCGGCAAGCTCGACGTCGCGACCGGCCGCGACGTCGTCTCCGGCATCGCCGAGGGCTGCCGCCAGGCCGGCTGCGCGCTGATCGGCGGCGAGACGGCCGAGATGCCGGGCATGTATCACGGCGGCGACTACGACCTCGCGGGCTTCGCGGTCGGCGCGGTCGAACGGGACCAGGTGCTGACCGGCGCCGGCGTCGCGCCGGGCGACGTCGTGCTCGGCCTCGCCTCGACCGGCGTCCATTCCAACGGCTTCAGCCTGGTGCGCCGCCTGGTCGAGACCTCCGGCCTCGCCTACGACGCCGAAGCCCCGTTCGAGCCCGGCGTGCCGCTCGGCGAGGCGCTGCTCCGCCCGACGCGGATCTATGTCCGCTCCGTCCTCGCGGCCGTGCGCGCGGGCACGGTCCGCGGCCTCGCCCACATCACCGGCGGCGGGCTGGTGGAGAACATCCCGCGCGTGCTGCCCGACGGGCTCGGCGTCGCGCTCGACGCGGGCGCGTGGCCGCTGCTGCCGGTGTTCCGCTGGATGAAGGGCATCGGCGGCCTTCCCGACCTGGAACTGGCGCGGACGTTCAACTGCGGCATCGGCATGGTCGCCCTGTGCCCGGCCGAGCGCGCCGACGAGGCCGAGCGCATCCTGCGCGAGGGCGGCGAGACCGTCCACCGCATCGGCACGGTCGTGCCGGCCGGCGCGGACCGGGTGGTCATCGAGGGGATGGACCGGGCGTGGCGCGTCTGAAGGTCGGCGTCCTGATCTCGGGGCGCGGTTCCAACCTGCAGGCGCTTCTCGACGCCTGCGCCGACCCGGCCTTCCCGGCCGAGATCGTGGCCGTGCTCTCCAACCGGCCGGGCGCCGCCGGCCTGGAGCGCGCGCGCGCCGCCGGTGTCGCCGCCGGCGTCGTCGACCATCGCGCCTATCCCAACCGCGCCGCCTTCGAGGAGGCGCTCGACCGCACGCTGCGCGACGCGGGGGTCGGGTTCGTGTGCCTCGCCGGCTTCATGCGGCTGCTGACGCCGTGGTTCGTCGAGCGCTGGCGCGACCGGATGATCAACATCCACCCGTCCCTGCTGCCGGCCTTCCCGGGCCTGGACACGCATCGCCGCGCGATCGAGGCCGGCGTCCGGTTCACGGGCTGCACCGTCCATTTCGTGCGCGCCGAGATGGACGACGGCCCGATCCTGGTCCAGGCGGCGGTCCCCGTGCTGCCCCGCGACGACGAGCATGCGCTCGCCGCCCGGGTGCTGGAGGCCGAGCACCGCTGCTACCCCCTGGCGCTGCGCCTGGTCGCCGAAGGCCGCGCGCGGGTGGCCGGCGTCCGCGTCGAGATAAGCGACGCCGCCGGCCCGGCCGGCGCCGTCCTCAACCCGGAGGCATGAGCGCCCGAACCCGCTTGTGCCGATGCGTTTTTCGCCCTAAATCCGATCCCGGAATTCGACCCCGAAACCGACCCCGAAACCGATCCCGAAACCGATCTCGAAACCGATCGACGTCCAGACAACGAGGGAAGCAGATGGCCATGGCCGACAACAAGCCCGTATGGCGCGACGAGCGTTACCGCGACCACCTGGAGACCTATAACGGCTTCATGCGGTTCGCCCAGTACTCGACCGTCGCCGTGATCGTCCTGCTGGCGTTGATGGCGCTGTTCCTGCTCTGACGGCGCTCCCGTTCGACCCGTTCCGGATCGACTGGAACACCTGCACCGAGTCCCAGTGGGACCTCATGCTGGCGGCGTGCCGGCGGCCGACCTTCCTGCAGTCCCGGCAGTATGCGGCCGCCCTCGCCCGGACCGAGGGGTGGCACGCCGATTTCGGCCTGATCCGGTTCAACGGGAAGCCGATCGGGATCGTCCAGGTCCAGGTCCGGCGCTGGCTGCCGTTCCTGCGCACCTGCCGCATCCATCGCGGGCCGGTCTGGATCCACGACGAGATCCCGGGCGAGATGCTGAAGCTGGTGCTGCGCATCCTGCGCCGGCGCTATCACCTGCTCGCGGGCCGGCCGCTCCTGTTCCATCCCGAACTCGCCGACACCGACGCGAACCGCCTGCGCCTGGAGCAATGCGGCTTCCGAAGGCGCGCGGAAGGCTACGGCACGATCTGGCTGGACCTGTCCGTCGGGCTGGATGCGCTCAGGGCTGGCCTCGACCAGAAATGGCGCAACGCCCTGTCGGGCGCCGAGCGGCACGGGCTCTCCCTCGCGGTCGACGCCGAGGGCGGGCTGTTCGACTGGCTGATGGGCCCCTATCTCGAGGACAAGCTGCGGCGCGGCTATGTCGGCCCCTCGCCGGCCTTCCTGCGCGTCCTCTACGAGGTCGGCGACGACGCGAGCCGGCCGGTCGTCCTCCAGGCGCTGCATGCGGGCCGCCCGGTGGCCGGCATCCTGCTCGTGCGCCACGGCCGCGCGGCGACATACCAGGTCGGCTGGACCTCCGAGGAGGGCCGCCGGCTGCGCGCGCACCATTTCCTGCTCTGGAACGCCGCCGTCTGGCTGAAGCGGGCCGGGACGGCCTGGCTCGACCTCGGCGGCGTGAACGACCGGGACGCGGCCGGCATCGCGCGTTTCAAGGCCGGCATGGGCGGCCGGCCGGTCACGCTGGCCGGCGGCTACGTCTAGTCCGGCGCCTAATCCGGACTGCCGAACCGCCCTTCAACCCCCTTGTCGCCGAGGGTCGACGGACGGTCCGAGCGCTTCTCGCGCAGCGCCTTGTTGGCTTCCTGCGCCTCGCGGCCCTTCTCGTCGGCGCCGAAGATCTCCTCCGCGCGTTCGGAACGTTCCTCGATCTTGCGATCCTTGGTCATGCTGCCTCCGGTCGCCGGTCAGAAATAAGTCCGGGATAAACAGGCCCCCGGCACCGGCGTTCCGGTGGGACCCGATGCCGCAGCCCGATTGCGTCGGCCGGCGGAAGCCGTCATCTCTAC
The DNA here is from genome assembly GCF_035998295.1 of Arenibaculum sp. Classification (NCBI taxonomy): domain Bacteria; kingdom Pseudomonadati; phylum Pseudomonadota; class Alphaproteobacteria; order Rhodospirillales; family Azospirillaceae; genus Arenibaculum; species Arenibaculum sp. The sequence goes on from NZ_DASYHS010000131.1 coordinate 4,521, forward strand.
GGGGCGCGGCGCACGCCGCGGCAGGAGAGACGGCATGAACCCCGTGGACACGCCCCTTCGCGACACCATCGACGAAGCGGGCATCGCAGCGCTCGTGGACACGTTCTACGGCAAGGTCCGTTCCGATCCGGATCTCGGGCCCGTATTCGAGGGCGCGATCTCGGACTGGGGGCCGCATCTCGGCACGATGCGGCGGTTCTGGAGTTCGGTGATGCTGCGCACCGCGAGCTATCACGGCACGCCCATGCAGAAGCACGCGGCCCTGCCGGGCCTCACGCCGCAACTGTTCGACCGGTGGCTCGTCCTGTTCGACCGCACGGCCGGCGAGCTGTTCGTACCGGAACTGGCGGCCGAGTTCTGCACCCGCGCCCACCGGATCGCGCGCTCGCTCCAGCTCGGCCTGTTCTACCGGCCCTGAGCTTCAGCAGAGGCCGTCGCCAGGGGGAGGTCGGGCCGCCGGCCTTCCCTCCCCGCCGGGTGGCTCAGCCGACGATGTCGATCTCGCCGAAGAAGAACGCGATCTCCTGGGCGGCCGTGTCGGCGCCGTCGGAGCCGTGGACGGAGTTCGCCTCGATCGATTCGGCGAAATCCTTGCGGATCGTGCCGGCGGCGGCGTTGGCGGGGTTGGTGGCGCCCATGATCTCGCGGTTGCGCGCGACGGCGTTGTCGCCCTCGAGCACCTGGACCACGACCGGGCCTGAGATCATGAACTCGACCAGTTCCGGGAAGAAGGAGCGCTCGGCATGGACGGCGTAGAACTTCTCCGCCTGCTCGCGGGTCAGCCTGGTCCGCTTCTGCGCGACGATGCGCAGTCCGGCGTCCTCGAACCGGGCGTTGATCTTGCCGGTGAGGTTGCGGCGGGTGGCATCCGGCTTGATGATGGACAAGGTCCGTTCGACGGCCATTTAAAGAGCTCCTGTGCTTTCGCGGAATTCGCGGCGTTATATACGCGGGGCCGCGGCCCGGCAACCGCGTCTTTGCGACGCGGGCCGGCGGACGCTTCAAATCCCGGGCGTCTCCGTGCTAAACCCACCTTCCCATGCTCACCATCCGCGACCTGACGTTCCGCTACGGCGGACGGACCATCTTCGACCACGCCTCGGTCACCATCCCCGCGGGACACCGCGTGGCGCTGGTCGGCCGCAACGGCACCGGCAAGACGACGCTGCTGCGCCTGATCGGCGGCGAGCTGCAGCCCGACGGCGGCGACACCTCGCTGCCCGCCGGTGCGCGCATCGGCCGCGTCCGCCAGGAGGCGCCCGCCGGCGACGCGAGCCTGCTCGACACCGTGCTGGCGGCCGACGAGGAACGGACGCGCCTGCTCGCCGAGGCCGAGACGGCGAGCGACCCCGCGCGCATCGCGGAGGTCCACGCCCGCCTCGCCGACATCGGGGCCCACGCCGCCCCGGCGCGCGCCGCACGCATCCTCGCCGGCCTCGGCTTCGACGCCGAGACCCAGGCGCGGCCGACCCGCGACTTCTCGGGCGGCTGGCGCATGCGCGTGGCGCTCGCCGCCGTGCTGTTCACCGAGCCGGACCTGCTGCTGCTCGACGAGCCGACCAACCACCTGGACCTGGAAGCGACGATCTGGCTGGAGAGCTACCTGCGCTCCTACCCCCACACGATCCTCCTGGTCAGCCACGACCGCGAGCTGCTGAACCGCGTGCCGACGACGACCGTCCACCTGGAGGCCGGCAAGCTGACGGCCTATGCCGGCGGCTACGACCAGTTCGAGCGCACGCGCCGGGCCAACCGGGAACGCATCGCCGCCGCCGCGGCCAAGCAGGAGGCCGAGCGCAAGCACATCCAGTCCTTCATCGACCGCTTCCGCTACAAGGCGTCCAAGGCCCGCCAGGCGCAGAGCCGGATCAAGGCGCTGGAGCGGATGGAGCCGATCGCCACGCTCGAGGACGAGCACACGATCCGCTTCGACTTCCCCTCGCCCGAGGAGCTGGCCCCGCCCCTGATCCAGCTCGAGCGCGCGGAAGCCGGCTACGGCGGCAAGCCGGTCCTGCGCGACCTCAGCCTCAGGATCGACCAGGACGACCGCATCGCGCTGCTCGGCGCCAACGGCAACGGCAAGTCGACGCTGGTCAAGCTGCTGTCGGGGCGCCTCGCGCCGCTGGCCGGCCGCATCCACCGGTCGGCGCGGCTGCGCATCGGCTACTTCGCCCAGCACCAGACCGACGAGCTGAACGCCGGCCTGACCGCGCTGCGCCAGGCGGCGGCCTGGATGCCCAAGGAGACGGAGCAGAAGGTCCGCGCCCATCTCGGCCGCTTCGGCTTCCCGCAGGAACGGGCCGAGACGCGCATCGCCGACCTGTCGGGCGGCGAGAAGGCGCGGCTGCTGTTCGCCCTGATGACCCGCGACGCGCCGCACGTCCTGATGCTCGACGAACCGACGAACCACCTCGACATCGACAGCCGGCAGGCGCTGGTCGAAGCGCTGAACGGCTTCGAGGGCGCCGTGATCCTGATCAGCCACGATCCCCACCTGATCGAGCTGACCGCCGACCGGCTGTGGCTCGTCGACCGCGGGACGTGCCAGCCCTACGAGGGCGACCTCGACGACTACCGCCGCCTGCTGCTGGACCGCGCGCGCGAAGGCAGGGCGGGCGGCGCCGGCCGGGCCGAGGGCCGCACAGAGGGCCGAAACGAGGCGGACGCCGGCAACGGCTCGGCGGCCGCGCGCAAGGACCAGCGCCGCGCGGCCGCCGAGCTGCGCGCGGCCCTCGCCCCGCTGCGGCGCAAGGTCGAGGATGCGGAGAAGCTGATCGCGAAGCTGACGCGCGAGAAGGCGGGCATCGAGACGAAGCTGGCGGACCCGGCGCTCTATTCCGGCCCGTCGGAGGCGGTGACGAAGCTCCGGATCGAGCTCGGCGAGACCGAGAAGCGGATCGCCGCCGCCGAGGAGGCGTGGCTCGACGCCCAGGAGCGGATGGAGGCGGCCCAGGCGGAGGCGGGAGCCGCCTGAGGCGCGTCTGGGCGGGCGCTTGCCACGACGATGCCGTTCGTTCTAAGCATTCGACGGCTTGGTTCTGAAGGAGACGCGGCATGGAACGCTTCACCGGCGGCTGCCTGTGCGGCAACGTCCGGATCGTGGCATCGGGCCGCCCGTACCGGGTCGGCGTCTGCCACTGTCTCGACTGCCGCAAGCATCATGGGGCCCTATTCCACGCTTCCGCGGTGTTCCCTCAGGACGCCGTGACGGTCGAAGGGGAGACGGGCGACTACGCCGGGCGGTGCTTCTGCCCCCGCTGCGGCTCGTCCGTCTTCTCGCGCTCCGACGACGAAATCGAAGTGAACCTCGGGTCCCTGGATGCCCCCGACCAGTTCAGGCCGACCTACGAGCTCTGGACCATCCGCCGCGAGTCCTGGCTGCCGCCGTTTCCCCTCGATAGACGCTACGACCGCGATCGCGACGCCGCCGGCCGCCGCGAGGAGTAGGCTGCCGGCGCCGGGCGGCGCGCTAGCCCTTGCGCACCTCGACCGCTTCCCGCCCCTTCTCGCCGGCGCGCAACTTGACCACGACCTTCTCCCCCTCGGCCAGGGGCCCGACCCCCGACCGTTCCAGCGCCGTGGCGTGGACGAACACGTCCCGCCCGCCGTCCTCCACGCCGACGAAGCCGAACCCCTTCTTCTCGTCGTACCACTTCACCGTTCCCTCGACCGTCCCCTCGGTCGCTCCCTCTGCGGCTCCCTTTGCGGCTCCCGTATCGGCCCGGCCTGCGGGCGGGCCGCGCCTGTCCTGCGTCTTCTGCGGGCGGCCGCGCTCCTTCGCCGGGCCGCGCGGCTCGCGGCGCGGCCCGGCGCCGCCCCGATCACCCCGGTCGCCCCGGCCCCGCCCGGCCGCCGGCTCCGCGACCGCGGTCGAGAAGTCGAACTTGTAGATGCGGCTGACCTGCGGCCCGCGCTCGCCCTCCGCGAGGTCCACGGTCAGCGTCACCCCTTCCGGCAGCGAGCGCCGCCCCGCGGCCTCGACCAGGGCGGCGGGCAGGAAGGCCTCCGCCGCCCCGCCCTCGGGCGACACGAAGCCGAAGCCGCGTTCGAGATCGAACCACCGGACGGTGGCCCTGACCTCGGTCGCGACCGTCTTGACCGGACGGTAGACGTGGCGGGGCGGATGGAAGCGCATGGACCGATACCCTCGTGCTGGCCGTACGGCGAAGAACCGTCCCCGCGAGTAGCGGTTCCCCGCGCGCTTGGCAATCCCCAACCGCCGTTCAGGCGTCGGCGCGCATGCCTCCCTTCGCCGGCGCCGCGGCCAGCAGGCGGTCGGCCAGCCCGGCAGGCAGGACGCCCAGCATCCAGGCGCCGAGATATGTCGGCCACGGGAACGCGATGCGCGCGGCGTTGCGCTCCAGCCCGCGGCGGATGATCCCGGCCGCGCGCCCGGCATCCATCAGGAACGGCATGCGGAACGCGTTCACGTCCGTCATCGGCGTCCGCACGAAGCCCGGGCAGATCACCGAGACGCCGATCCCCTCGCGCGCCAGCTCGCCCCGCAGCGCCTCGCCATACACCCTGACCGCCGCCTTGCTCGCGCAATAGGCCGGCGCGCCGGGAAAGCCGCGGAAGGAGGCGAGCGAGCTCATCAGCGCGATCTGGCCGCGCCGGCGCGCGCGCATCGCCGGCAGCAGCGGGTGGACGGTGTTGAGCACGCCGTCCAGGTTGGTCGCGAAGATCCGGCGCGCCTGCTCCGGGCTCTCGCCCTCGCCGCCCGTGCCGGCCGAGATGCCGGCATTCGCGATCGCAAGGTCGATCGGCGCGCCCGCGTCCATCCGCGGCAGCCAGTCCGCCAGGAAGGCCCGGTCCGTGACGTCCGCGGCCGCCGACCGGACGTCGGCGCCGGCCGCCGCGCAGTCCCGCGCCACCGCGTCCAGGCGTTCGGGGTTCCTGCCGGTCAGCACGAGGGTGATCCCGGGCGCCGCGTAGTGCCGGGCCAGCGCCGCGCCCAGGCCGCTCGACGCGCCGGTGATCAGGATGGTCTTCGGATTCCGCATCGCTCCCCTCTCCGCCTCTCCGGCGACTGCCCCTTTTGAAACCCCCGGGCGGGCAGGGGAATCGCATTTGAGAAAATTGGGTAGCGCGTAGAACAGAAAAGGATTCTGTAGGGGGCCTGCAGTGGCAAGAGAGGTCCCAGATGACGTGGTTCGAGAACGCGTTCGATGGCCTGCCGGACCCGCGGACCGGGAAC
>NZ_DASYHS010000053.1:0-6307 GCF_035998295.1 Arenibaculum sp.
GCAGCGGGCCTGGATGTCGTCCTTCGACCCGGCGCCGTCGACGATGGTCGTGTTCTCCTTGTTGATCACGACCTTCTTGGCGGTGCCGAGCATGTCGATCGTGACGTTCTCGAGCTTGATGCCGAGATCTTCGGAGATCACTTGGCCGCCGGTCAGGATCGCCATGTCCTCCAGCATCGCCTTGCGGCGGTCACCGAAGCCCGGCGCCTTGACGGCCGACACCTTGAGGCCGCCGCGCAGCTTGTTGACCACCAGGGTGGCCAGCGCCTCGCCCTCGACGTCCTCGGCGACGATGAGGAGCGGACGGCCGGACTGGACGACCGTCTCGAGCACCGGCAGCATCGCCTGCAGGCCCGACAGCTTCTTCTCGTGCAGGAGGATGTACGGGTTCTCCAGCTCGCAGATCATCTTGTCGGGGTTGGTCACGAAGTACGGGCTGAGATAGCCGCGGTCGAACTGCATGCCCTCGACGACTTCGAGCTCGGTCTCGAGGCTCTTGGCCTCCTCGACCGTGATCACGCCCTCGTTGCCGACCCGCTCCATCGCCTTGGCGATCATGTCGCCGATCTCGCGCTCGCCATTGGCGGAGATGGTGCCGACCTGGGCCACTTCGGCGCCGGTCTCGACCTTGCGCGAGCGCTTCTTGACGTCCTCGACGACGGCCTCGACGGCCATGTCGATGCCGCGCTTGAGGTCCATCGGGTTCATGCCGGCGGCGACCGCCTTCGAGCCCTCGCGCACGATGGCCTGGGCCAGCACGGTCGCGGTGGTGGTGCCGTCGCCGGCGAGGTCGTTGGTCTTGCTCGCGACCTCGCGCACCATCTGCGCGCCCATGTTCTCGAACTTGTCGGAGAGCTCGATCTCCTTGGCGACGGTGACGCCGTCCTTGGTGATGCGCGGCGCACCGAAGCTCTTCTCGATCACGACGTTGCGGCCCTTGGGGCCCAGCGTGACCTTCACCGCGTCGGCCAGGATGTCGACGCCGCGCAGCATCTTGTTGCGCGCCTCGACCGAAAACTTGACTTCCTTCGCAGCCATCTTCCGTTATCCCTCGCTAGAAATCAGCCACTTGCCCTGCAAGCGCTTCAGGCGGCCTTCGCGGCGGCGCCCGTACCCTCGAGGATGCCGAGGATGTCGGACTCCTTCATGATCAGGTACTCGGTGCCGTCGATCTTGACCTCGGTGCCGGACCACTTGCCGAACAGGATCCGGTCGCCGGCCTTGACGTCGAGCGGCTGAACCTTCCCGGCCTCGTCGCGAGCGCCGGGTCCCACCGCAACCACCTCCCCTTCCTGGGGCTTCTCCTTGACGGTATCGGGAATGATGATGCCGCCGGGAGTCTTCTGGTCGCCCTCGATGCGACGAACGACCACGCGGTCATGCAGCGGACGGAACTTCATCAGGGACCTCCCCTATAGGATGTCATGATCCACACTGCGACGGGTCCATCAGCACTCGGCCCCGTCGAGTGCCAATGAGCTAATCGAAACCGATCAAGCTTTCAAGAGGGGACGTGAAGGTCTGGCAGCAATCACGCTTCTATGCTGCTAACCCCTTGATTTCATTGCGTTAATGTTGCGGACGGCGCCGACTGGTGGCAGACTCGGGAGAACGGGGCGGGGCGAACGCCGCCCGCGGCACCCCGGAGGAGCAGCAGGACCAACGGCGATGGGAGCGACGGGATGGCAAACCTCGGTCTGCAACTCAAGGACTATCGGCTGACGCTCGCGGAGATCCTCTACCACATGCCCGACCATCCGGGCCTCCTGCAGAGCTTCATCTGGCAGGACATGGACATCGCCCCCGACTACCCGATCCTGCGCAGGTTCCTCGGCTTCTGGCAGCGCGAGCTGGACGGCAAGCTGCACTCGGTCAAGGTGGCCTCCAACCCGCTGATCACGCCCGGCGATCTCAGATACACCGGCACCGACCTGCTGCTGCACTGATCGGTTCCGGGCGCGGTCGGAATCCGGAGCGCGGGACGAGAGCGGCCCATTGACAGCGGCCGGTCCACGCCCCAACCTCCGCCCTACCATGCAACGGATCCACGGCACCTGCGTGCTGCTTTCGGGGCTGGGCGTGCTGCTGCGCGGCCCGTCCGGCAGCGGCAAGTCCGATCTGGCCCTGCGGCTGATCGACGGCGGCGCGCGACTCGTCGCCGACGACCAGGTCGAACTCGACCGCGACGGGCAGGAGCTGCGCGCCCGCGCGCCCCGCCCGCTCGCGGGCCTGATCGAGGTGCGTGGGGTCGGCCTCATGCCCATGGACGCGGCCGAGGACGCGCCGGTCGGCCTGGTCGTCGACCTGCTGCCGGCCGCCGGCGAGGCGGAGCGCCTGCCCGAGGTCGAGACGGCCGAGCTGCTGGGCGTGGCCGTCCGGCGCCTGGCGCTCCACCCCTTCCACGCCTCCGCCGCGGCGAAGCTGCGGCTGGCCGCGGCCGCGCAGGCGGCCGGATGCCTGCGGCCGGTACCGGACCGGACATGACGCCCCCATCGCCGTCCGGGCGCCGTCCCGTCATCCTCATCACCGGCATGTCGGGGGCAGGCCTCTCCACCGCGCTGAAGGTGCTGGAGGATCTCGGCTACGAGGCGGTGGACAACCTTCCCCTCGCCCTGCTGGCGGCACTCGTCGACCAGGGCGACCTGCTGGCCCGCCCGCTGGCGGTCGGCGTCGACAGCAGGACGCGCAACTTCACCGCGGAAGCGCTGCTGGCGCGCCACGACGAGCTGTCGGCGCGCACCGAACTCGACGTGCGGCTCGTCCTGATGGACTGCTCCGACGAGGTCCTGCAGCGCCGTTTCACGGAGACGCGCCGCCGCCATCCCCTCGCGACCGACCGGCCGGTCGCCGACGGCATCGCGCGAGAGCGCACGCTGCTGGCCCCCGTCAAGGAACGCGCGGACGTCGTGCTGGACACCTCGCTGCTCTCCATCCCGGAATTCCGCCAGATCGTGACCGGCATGTTCCGGCTCGGCGGCGGGCCGTCGCTGCACGTCTTCGTGACGTCCTTCTCCTTCCGCCAGGGACTGCCGCGCGAGGCGGACCTGGTCTTCGACGTCCGCTTCCTGAACAACCCCCACTACGATCCCGAGCTGCGGCCCCTGACCGGCCTCGATCCGCCGGTCGCCGAACGCGTCTCGACCGATCCCGACTTCCCGGGCTTCTTCCAGCGACTGACCGAGCTCCTGCTGCCCCTGCTGCCGCGCTACAACCAGGAAGGCAAGAGCTACCTGACGGTCGCGATCGGATGCACCGGGGGGCGCCACCGCTCGGTGTTCGTCGCTGCGAAGCTGGCCGAATGGCTCGCCGCGCAGGGATACCCCGTCGGCCTGTCCCACCGCGACCTCGACCGGTCGCGCCCGCCAACCGCACCCTGAACGCCAGGACGGAAGGATGACCGCATGATCGGAATGGTTCTCGTCACCCACGGGCGTCTCGCGGAGGAGTTCATCGCGGCGCTCGAGCACGTCGTCGGCGAGCAGGAACGGATCCGCGCGGTCTGCATCGGGCCGGACGACGACATGGAGCAGAGGCGCCTCGACATCCTGAACAGCGTCGCCGAGGTCGACGCCGGCACCGGCGTCGTCGTGCTGACGGACATGTTCGGCGGCACGCCGAGCAACCTCGCCATCAGCATCATGGACAAGGCCAAGATCGAGGTGATCGCCGGCGTGAACCTGCCGATGCTGATCAAGCTCGCGAGCGTGCGGCGCACCGAGACGCTGGCGCACGCCGTGATGGCCGCACGCGACGCCGGCCAAAAATACATCAACGTCGCATCCACCCTGCTTTCCGACGGTTGAACCTTCCATGACCCTGCCCCAGCACGACGCCGACCGGCCCGCCGACACCGTCAGCCGCGACGTCGCGATCTGCAACCAGCGCGGACTGCATGCCAGGGCCGCCGCGAAATTCGTGAAGCTCGCGGCGCAGTTCGATGCCGAGGTCGAGGTGAGGCGCAACGACATGGCGGTGTCCGGCCAGTCGATCATGGGGCTGATGATGCTGGCCGCGAGCCAGGGCTGCTCGGTCACGCTGCACGCGACGGGGCCCGACGCGCAGGCCGCGGTCGCCGCCCTCGTCGACCTGATCTCGCGGAAGTTCGATGAAGACTGAAGGGGACCGCCCCGGCGCGCCACCGCCCGATCCGGCGCGCCCCGGCGCGCTGCCCGAGCGCGTCCTGCGCGGCCTCGGCGTGTCGCCCGGCGTCGCGATCGGCCCGGCGCACGTCGTCGAGAGCCGGACGGTCAAGGCCCCGCGCTACGCGATCGAGCCGGCGCGGGCCGCCGACGAGCGCGCCCGCTTCCACGAGGCCGCCGCCAAGGCCCGCCGCCAGCTCCTGAAGCTGAAGGGCAAGGCCGCGACGTTGCCGGAAACGGCGGCGGAGGACGTCGGCTTCCTGCTGGAGGCCCATCTCGGCATGCTCGGCGGCTCGCGCCTGACGAAGGGCGTCGAGCGGCGCATCGCCGACGAGCTCGTCAACGCGGAGGCGGCCGTCCAGGCGGAGATCGACGCGATCGCCCACAGCTTCGAGCAGATGGATGACGCCTATCTCGCCGCCCGCGTCACCGACGTCCGGGAAGTGGGGAACCGGCTGCTCCGCAACCTGCTGCAGCAGAACTACCAGACCTTCTCCGACGCGCCCGCGGGCAGCATCCTGATCGCGGAGGAGCTGACCCCGGCCGACACGGCGTTGATCGACCCGCGCCTGATCGCCGGCTTCGCGACCACGACGGGGGGTGCGGAAGGCCACACCGCGATCATGGCCCGCTCGCTCGGCCTGCCGGCCGTTCTCGGCGCCTCGGGCCTGCCTGCCGGCATCCGCAACGGCGACGTCGTGATCGTGGACGGCCAGCAGGGCCGGGTCGTCGTCAACCCCAGCACGGCGACGATGACCGGCTACCGTGCGCGCCAGAGCGACATCCTGGCCGACCGCGAGAGCCTGCGGCACCTTGTCGACCTGCCCGCGCGCACGCGCGACGGCACCCCGATCCTGCTCCAGGCCAACCTGGAACTCCCGCGCGAACTGCCGGGCGCGATCGCGGCCGGGGCCGCCGGCATCGGCCTGCTGCGGACCGAGTTTCTCTACATGAACCGCGACGACCTGCCCGGGGAGGAGGAGCAGTACCGGGTCCTGCGGGAGATCGTCGAGGGCATGGGCGGGCATCCGGTGACGGCGCGCACGCTCGACGTCGGCGGGGAGAAGCTCGCCTCCGCGCTGGGCGACCGCTTCGCCGCGACGGCGAACCCGGCGCTCGGGCTGCGCGCGATCCGGCTCGGCCTGCGCGAGCCGCAGCTCTTGGAGACGCAGCTCGCGGCGATGCTGCGCGCGGGCGCCCACGGCCCGGTCCGCATCCTGCTGCCCATGGTCTGCACGCCCGGCGAGGTTCGGCGCGTGCGCGAGATGATCCGCCAGGTCGCCCGCCGGCTGGTGCGCCACGGCGTGGCCATCGCCGATCCCCTGCCGCCGCTGGGCGCGATGATCGAGGTGCCGGGTGCCGCACTCACCGCCGACGCCCTCGCCCAGGTCTGCGACTTCTTCGCCATCGGCACCAACGACCTGACCCAGTACACGCTCGCGATCGACCGCGGGGACGAGCAGGTCGCCTCCCTCTACGACCCTCTGCATCCCGCGGTGCTGCGCCTGATCCAGTTCTCCTGCGAGGCGGCGCGGCGCGCGGGCATCCCGGTCGAGGTGTGCGGCGAGATGGCGGGCGACCCCCGCTACACGGTCCTGCTGCTCGGCCTCGGCATCCGCGAGCTGTCGATGAGCCCGGGAGCCCTGCTCGCGGTGAAGCGGCGCCTGCGCGGGCTCGACATCGCCGAGGCGAAGCGGCGCGCGGCCATGGTGATGGAGCAGTCCGACGCGGGCCGCATCGCGGCGCTGCTCGACGACCTCGACGACCTCGCCTGACCGCGCGCGGCCGGCCGGAACCTGCCCGCCGCTCAGCCGACCTTTCGCAGCGGCGCTGCGGCACACGTGCACGGATCGGGCGCCACGGCAGGCGTGGCTGATCATAGGCGGATGAGCGTGAGCTGAATAAGATCTTCTGGAACGCCTCGCCCTCGATATCCCGTCGTATCAGCGCCTGTACTCCTGGGGGCACGAGCAGGCGGGCGAACTCCTCTTCACCCTGGAGAGGGACGAGGCCGAAGTACGCTACTAAGTGGTGCATCCGCTAAGTCCTTGAGAGAGTTGGGGCAGCAGCGACGCCGAGACGGCGCGGGGCGCGATGTCGTCGCCGTCGGCCCCAGATGAAGGGATGCTTGTGCTGGTTCCAGTAGGCGGTCGCCCGTTCGACGGCCT
>NZ_DASYHS010000138.1:0-2489 GCF_035998295.1 Arenibaculum sp.
GCTTCTGGCCTGACGCGGCGGCATGTCCCTGACGTAGCTGGCGACGAAGAGGCGGGTGGCGGCCGCGAGGTTGAGCGGGCCGCGCCGCCCGTCGATCTCGGACAGGAGGTCGCCGACCTTCAGCCCCTCGGCCCTGGAGACGCTCTCGACCAGCTCCCAGAAGGCGCTCTCCAGCCGGATGGATGTGCGGCGGCCGCGGATCACGACGTTGCGGGTGATGCGGGCGTTGGGATCGGTCGGGGCTCCCCTCTTCGTCGTCATCTCCGCTCTCCTCCACTCGTGCGACGGCCCGGCGGCTACTCGACGCCGTAGGTCCTTACGTCGATCGCGTCGTAGATCTCCGATCTCAGCAGCGCGTGGAGCGCGTCCTCGTCGAGGGTATCGACGTTCCGGAGAAGGTCCTTCCACTTCGCGACCAGCGACCCGAGCCGCTCGCGGTACAGCTCGGGATTCTCAACGCCGAGTTGGCTTTTGACCAGTTCGGTGCTGCCACCCATGTCGGCGTCGATGAATGCCTGCTTGGCCGCTTCCCACTCGCCTTCCGACGGTACGAACGTGACGCCGGCCGCCTTGGCCTCGCCGACGGCGCTTTCGAGGTTCTTCGCGTAGGCGATCTGCAGCTTGACCAGCGCCCTGGCGGTCAGGTCGAGCAGCACCTGGCGGTCCTCCACGCTCAGCCCCGTCCAGAAGTCGCGGCTGAGCGACCATGGCGAGCCGAGGAAATACGAGCCCAGGTCGAGCTCGACGACATGGCTGGCGACCTCCATCAGGCGCGTCGACACCAGCGTCGTGTTGTCGGCCACGACGCAGTCGAGGACGCCGCGCTCCAGGCCCGTATAGGCCTCCGACAGGGGGGCGTTGACGGGGACCGCGCCCATGAACTGCGCCCAGCGCGCCAGCACGGCCCCGGGCGTGCGGATCTTCTTGCCCTTGACGTCGCCGGCCGTCTCGACCGCGGAGCGGCAGAAGAGCTGGTAGGGCGGCGTGTTCATGCCGGCGATGAAGACGAGGCCGTTGTCTTCCCATTCCTCGCGGACCTCCGGCGTCGTCATCACGAACTCGGTGAAGGCGAAGGCGAGCGGCAGGGACTGCGTATGGATGAAGGACAGGTCGTCGACCGCGTTCGTCTTCGGCAGGTCCTTCGGGTAGTAGCTGGCGGCGACGAAGCCGACCTGCGCGACGTCGTCGCCGAGGCCGGTGAGGATGGTGTTGGCGCCGAGCAGCGCGCCGCCCGAATGGACGTTGAAGGCGATGCGGCCGTCGGTCGCGGCAGCCACGTCCTTCGACCATTCGATGAGCGGTCCGGACGTCAGCAGGTTCGACGGCGGCAGGAAGGTCACCGCCTGGTAGTCCTCCGCCTGCGCGGACACCGGCAGCGCGAGCAGGGCGGTCGCGCAGGCCAAGAGAGAAAGTCGCCGCATGTTTCCTCCTTTGTTCGTGCTTTATTGCATTTGGCCGGGCAGGAAGGTCGAAATGGCAGGAAAGAAGATCAGGATTGCCAGGACGACGACGTCGGTGGCGATGAACCACCCGACGCCCCTGAATATTTCCGAAAGGTTCACGGCATCGCCGAGGGAGCTCTTGATGACGTAGACGTTCAGCCCGACCGGCGGCGTCATGAGGCCGATCTCGAGGAGCTTGATGACGATGATGCCGAACCAGATGTAGTCGAACCCGAACTCGGCCAGCAGGGGCTGGATCACCGGCAGGACGAGAAGCATCAGGGCGATGCTTTCGATGAACATGCCCAGCACGATGAATATGCAGGAGATGAGGAGCACGACCAGGTACGGATCGCCCCCGGTCGCTCCGATGAAGGTGTCCCTCAGGAAACCCGGCACGCCGCTGAGGCCGATGAAGCGGGCGAACAGCGAAGCCCCGATCGCCGCGAAGAAGATGGTCGCCGTGCTCCGCGCGGACTGGACCACCGCCGACGTGAAGGCCGACCACGAGAAGGCCCCGGCGGCCAGGGATATCAGCACGGCGGCCGCGGCGCCGACCGCCCCCGCCTCGGTCGGCGAGAACCAGCCGAGGAAGATCCCGCCCATGACGCAGGCGATCAGTGCCGGCAGGGGCCAGACCCGGGCCAGGCCGCGCCATCTCGGGCCGGGCATCTCCCGGTCGGGCATCTCGCGGTCGGGGGCGAGGCGCGGGTCGTGAAGCGCGCGCACCGTGATCATGGCGATGTAGGCGCCCGCGGTGAGCAGGCCGGGAAGGATGCCGGCGATGAAGAGCTGGCCGATCGAGACCTGCATGAAGACGCCGTACAGCACCATCAGCACGCTCGGCGGAATGAGCGAGCCCAGGGTGCCGGCGGCGGCGACGCAGCCCGAGGCCAGTCCGCGCTGGTAGCCGGCCGCCAGCATTCCCGGCACGGCGATCCTGGCCATCGCGGCGGAGGTCGCGACGCTCGATCCCGACGCCGAGGCGAAGACCGCCGACGCGACGACCGTCGAGGACGCCATGCCGCCGGGGACGCCGCGCAGCGC
>NZ_DASYHS010000070.1:0-143670 GCF_035998295.1 Arenibaculum sp.
GCAGCGGGCCTGGATGTCGTCCTTCGACCCGGCGCCGTCGACGATGGTCGTGTTCTCCTTGTTGATCACGACCTTCTTGGCGGTGCCGAGCATGTCGATCGTGACGTTCTCGAGCTTGATGCCGAGATCTTCGGAGATCACCTGGCCGCCGGTAAGGATCGCCATGTCCTCCAGCATCGCTTTGCGGCGGTCACCGAAGCCCGGCGCCTTGACGGCCGCGACCTTGAGGCCGCCGCGCAGCTTGTTGACCACCAGGGTGGCCAGCGCCTCGCCCTCGACGTCCTCGGCGACGATCAGCAGCGGACGGCCGGACTGGACGACCGTCTCGAGCACCGGCAGCATCGCCTGCAGGCCCGACAGCTTCTTCTCGTGCAGGAGGATGTACGGGCTCTCCAGCTCGCAGATCATCTTGTCGGGGTTGGTCACGAAGTACGGGCTGAGATAGCCGCGGTCGAACTGCATGCCCTCGACGACTTCGAGCTCGGTCTCGAGGCTCTTGGCCTCTTCGACCGTGATCACGCCCTCGTTGCCGACCCGCTCCATCGCCTTGGCGATCATGTCACCGATCTCGCGCTCGCCGTTGGCGGAGATGGTGCCGACCTGGGCCACTTCGGCGCCGGTCTCGACCTTGCGCGAGCGCTTCTTGACGTCCTCAATGACGGCTTCGACCGCCAGGTCGATGCCGCGCTTGAGGTCCATCGGGTTCATGCCGGCGGCGACCGCCTTCACGCCTTCACGGACGATGGCCTGGGCCAGCACGGTCGCGGTGGTGGTGCCGTCGCCGGCGATGTCGTTGGTCTTGCTCGCGACCTCGCGCACCATCTGCGCGCCCATGTTCTCGAACCTGTCGGAAAGTTCGATGTCCTTGGCGACGGTGACGCCGTCCTTGGTGATGCGCGGCGCGCCGAAGCTCTTCTCCAGGACCACGTTGCGACCCTTCGGGCCCAGCGTGACCTTCACCGCGTCGGCGAGGATGTCGACACCGCGCAGCATGCGGTTGCGGGCGTCGGTCGAAAACTTAACGTCTTTGGCAGCCATGGTGCAATTTTCTCCAGGCTCGGTGAATGGGTTATTCGATCACGCCCAAGAGGTCGGATTCGCGCATGATCAGAAGGGTCTGCCCTTCGACCTTCACTTCGGTGCCCGACCACTTGCCGTAGAGCACCTTGTCGCCGGTCTTCACGTCGAGCGGGGTGACCTTGCCGTCTTCCGCACGCGCGCCGGCGCCGGCGGCGATGATCTCGCCCTGCATCGGCTTTTCCTTCGCGGTGTCGGGGATGATGATGCCGCCGGCAGTCTTCGTCTCCTGCTCCAGCGGCTTCACGAGCACGCGATCGTGCAACGGCCGAAACTTCATGGTCTTTCTCCGAGCTCTCGCCGTGCCGGCGATGGCCGGCCGGACGGTGTCTGTTAGCAGTCGAGGCTGATGAGTGCCAACGGGGTATAGCCGCGCGTCGGCGGGTCGGTCAAGTGCCGCGACCGGGAATCTGGTGGGAAGGGGACGAACTCCAAGGGGAAACCGCGCGCCCTGGCGCGGTTTCTCCCATCGGAGCTACCTCAGTCGGGGTGGTATTCGTACCGGCGCTCGAAGCGGGCGAGGTCCGCCTGGTCGAGGGCGACGTGGATATGGGCGACCGCGTCTTCGTCGCGGCGCTCCAGCACCTCGCCGCGGTCGTAGAGCCAGGCGATGGCGGCGCCGTCCGTCAGCGGCACCGTCAGGTCGACGACGGCCCGCCCGTCGGTCATGAAGCGGTCGAGCCGGGTGAACAGCCGGTCGACACCCTCCCCGGTCACGGCGGACAGGGGAACGACGGCGTCCGAGCGGCCCGTCTGGTTCAGAAGGGTCTCCCGGGCCCCGGCGTCGAGGAGGTCGATCTTGTTCAGCACCTCGACCACGCGGGGATCGGCCCCGACGTCGATCCCCAGGTCGCCCAGCACCGCCTCGACGTCCGCCTTCTGGGCCTCGGTGTCGGGATGCGCGACGTCCCGCACGTGCAGGATCACGTCGGCCGCCTCCACCTCCTCCAGCGTGGCGCGGAAAGCCGCCACCAGATGGGTCGGCAGGTCGGAGATGAAGCCGACCGTGTCGGACAGGATCACCCGGCGCCCGGTCGGAAGCCCGATCGCGCGCATCGTCGGATCGAGGGTCGCGAACAGGAGGTCCTTCGCGAAGACCTCCGCGCCGGCCATGCGGTTGAACAGCGTCGACTTGCCGGCATTGGTGTAGCCGACCAGCGCCACCACCGGATAGGGCACGCGCTCCCGCGCCCTGCGGTGCAGGCCGCGGGTACGGCGGACGTCCTCCAGCTCCTTCTTCAGCTTGACGATCCGCTCCAGGATCAGCCGCCGGTCGAGCTCGAGCTGGCTTTCGCCGGGACCGCCCAGGAAGCCGAAGCCGCCGCGCTGACGCTCCAGATGGGTCCAGGAGCGGACCAGGCGCGAGCGCTGGTAGCTGAGCGCCGCCAGCTCGACCTGGAGCTGGCCTTCCCGCGTCCGGGCGCGCGCGCCGAAAATCTCCAGGATCAGGCCGGTGCGGTCGATCACCTTCGTCTTCAGGCCCCTCTCGAGGTTGCGCTGCTGGATCGGCGACAACGCATGGTCGACGACGACGAGCACGACCTCGCGCCCGTCCTCGCCGAACGCCTCGATCGTGCGCGCGAGCTGCTCGACCGCGCCGCTGCCGAGGAGCGTCGCCGGGGTCGGGCGCGTGACCTTCACCACCTGCGCATGGACGACGTCGAGGTCAATCGCCTCCGCGAGGCCGACCGCTTCCGCAAGGCGGGCCTCGGGGCTGCGATGGGCGTCCTGCCCCTCGCGCAGCAGCGGATGGATCACCACGGCACGGCCGGTGCCCACGGCTGACCGGCCATTGCCGTTACCCGTCATGTCAGTCGCCTTCACCTTCCTTCGGGGGTTCGAACAACTGGATGGGATGCGCCGGCATCACCGTCGATATGGCATGCTTGTAGACGAGCTGGCTGTGAGCATCTCGGCGAAGCAGTACCGAAAAATTGTCGAACCAAGTGATGATCCCCTGCAGCTTCACGCCGTTCACCAGGAAGACCGTCACGGGCGTCTTGTTCTTCCGGACGTGGTTTAGGAAAACGTCCTGAACATTCTGGCTTTTTTCTGACATTGGCAATTGCCCCGTTGGTTAGTGTTCTTGGGGCTCCAAACCGGGAGCCCGATTCCCGCCGCCGCCTCGCCCGGGAATTACTCTGTACCCGGGCCTGCGACGGCAGTCGGTGCCGAAGACTCCTGCAATATGGTATCGCCGAGCCTACGGACCAAGTTCGACAAGATAAAGCAGTTTTCGTATCGGTGCGCGGGAGGAAAATGCTCGAATACGTCGAGAGATTTACCGACAAGCACGGGAATGCAGCCGGCTGCATGGGCGCACCGCATGTCGACGTCCGCGTCGCCGACGAACCACACATCGGGCCCCGGCCCGATGCCGAGCGGCGCCAGCGCCATCTCGACGGGCTCGACCGACGGCTTGTCGGCGGCGGCGTCGGTCGCGCCGACCAAGCGGCCGAAATACCGGTCCCACCCAAGCGCCGCCGCTTCCGCGCGCAGGAAGCGCCCGGTCTTGTTGCTGACGACGCCGAGATAGATGCCCCTGGCAGAAAGGAGGTCCAGCAGGTCCCCGGCACCCGGCAGGGGCGCCAGCATATCGAGGTGGCGCGCCTCGAACTCGGCGTAGTAAACGTCCCGCGCCTCCTGCCAGCGCGCGCCGAACAGCTCCGGGAAGCTGTCGCGCAGCGACAGCCGGACGCTGCTCCGCGTCTCCTCCAGCGAGCGCGGCGGCAGCCCGGCCCAGGCCAGGGTGGCGTTGTAGGCGCCGTGGATGCAGGCCCAGCTGTCGACGAGGGTGTTGTCCCAGTCGAACAGGATGGCGCGCGGCAGCACCCGCGGGTCGACGGCGGACCGCGGGCATGCCTCTGTATCGAGCGTAATCACCGGACCGAAGGCCCCTGCTGCGCGTACTGGATGTAGGCCTGGCGGAGCTTGCGGCCGACCGGGCCGGGGCGGCCGTCGCCGACCGGCGTCCCGTCGATCCGCGTGACCGGCATCACGAAGGTGCTGGCGCTCGACACGAAGGCTTCCCGCGCCCGCTTCGCCTCGTCCACGGTGAAGCTGCGTTCCTCGAACGCTATGCCGTTCTCGGCCGCGAGCCGGATCAGCGACTGGCGCGTGATGCCGCTGAGGATGCGGTTGCTCGGCGCCCGGGTGACCAGCATGCCGTCGCCGGTGATGATCCAGGCGTTGGAGGAGCAGCCCTCGGTCACCGTGCCGTCGGGGTCGACCTGCCACGCCTCGAACGCACCGGCTTCGACCGCCCGCTGCTTGCCCAGCACCTGCGGCAGGAGTGCGACCGACTTGATGTCGCGCCGCGCCCAGCGGATGTCGGGGATCGTGATGACGCCCACCCCTTCGTCGAGCTGCTTCGGCGCCCCGAAACGGCTCACGCGCCGCGTCGTCAGCACGAGCGTGCCGGCAGGCGCCTTCGGGAAGGCGAAATCGCGCGGCGCCGCCCCGCGGGTGACCTGGAGATAGATCGTCCCGTTGCGCAGGCGGTTGCGCCGTATCAGCTCGCGCATGATCAGCCGCAGGACGGGCGGCTTCACCGGCCAGGCGATCGCGAGTTCCCTCAGCGAGCGGTCCAGCCGCGCGAGATGGCCCTGCTCGTCGGCGAGATGGCCGTCGATGATCGTTACGACCTCGTAGACGCCGTCGGCGAACTGGAAGCCGCGGTCCTCGACATGGACCGTGGCCTCCTCATGCGGGAGATAACGGCCGTTGACGTAGGCGTAGCGGGGCATGGGCCGGAAATCCGTACTTCGGTGCGGAGGAGGTAAGCCGTAAAATCAAAAGAATTCAAGCCTTACCGCGAACATTTTCTCGACCTTCTTCACTTGTCCCACCGCGGCGAGGATGATGACCCGGTCATGCGGTTTGATCACCGTCGAGGGGCGGGGAATGATGACCTCGGCCTCGCGCACGATGGCGCCCACGATCACGCCCGCCGGCAGCCTGATCTCGCGCAGCGGCGTGTTGATCAGGGTCGAGGTCTCGAGCGCCTCGGCCTCGATGATCTCGGCGAATCCTTCGCGCAGGCTGTGGACCGAGCGGATGCGGCCGCGCCGGACGTGCTGGAGAATCGAGGAGACGGTGATCGAGCGCGGGCTCACCACCGCGTCGATGCCCAGCGTCGTGACCAGCGGCGAGTAGGTCGTCTTGTTGATCAGCGTGATGGCGCGCTGGCAGCCGTAGCGCTTGGCCAGCAGCGAGGCGAGGATGTTGCCTTCGTCGTCGTTGGTGACGGCGACCACGGTCTCGGTCGCCCGGACGTTCGCCTCCTCCAGGATCTCGGGGTCCAGGCCGTCGCCGTGCAGCACCATGGTGCGGCTCAGGCGCTGGGCGATGTGCTGGGCGCGCGCGCGGTCGACCTCGATGATGCGGGCGCTCACCTGGGGATGCTTGGCCTCGATCTCCTCGGCGAGGAACATGCCGATGTTGCCGCCGCCGAGGATGATGATGCGCCGGGCCTCCGTCTCCTCGTGGCCGAACGCGCTCATGGCGCGCGACAGGTGCTCGGTGTCGCAGACGAAGTAGACCTCGTCGCCGGGCAGCATCTGGTCGTCGCCGGACGGGATGATCGGCTTGTCGTTGCGCACGATGGCGACGACCTCGATGTTGAGGTCGGGGAACAGGCCGGTGAGCTGGCGCAGCGGCGTGTGGAGGATCGGGGTCGACGGGCCGCAGATGACGCCGATGACCCTGACCCTGCCGTCGGCGAGCGGGATCATGTCGAAGGCGCCCGGGACCTGGAGCCGGCGGGAGATGGCGCGCGCGACCTCGATCTCGGGCGAGATGATGACGTCGATCGGCAGGTGCTCGCGCGAGAACAGGTCGGCCCAGATCGGCTGGAGGTAGCTCTGGTGCCGGACGCGCGCGATCTTCGTCGGGACGTTGAACAGGGAATGGGCGACCTGGCAGGCGACCATGTTGACCTCGTCGGCGAGCGTCACCGCGATGATCATGTCGGCGTCCCCTGCCCCCGCCTGCTCCAGCACGTTGGGGTGCGAGGCGTGGCCGACCAGCGCGCGCACGTCGAGCGTGTCGCTCATCTTCTGGATCAGCTCGGACGACTGGTCGATGACCGTGACGTCGTTGTTCTCGGACGCGAGATAGCGGGCGATGTTCGAGCCGACCTGCCCGGCGCCGCAGACGATGACCTTCATGATGCCTCGAGGTGTCCCTGGCGACCGGACGAGCATAGCGCGCCCGGGTGCGGCTGTCGCTGGCGGGGCATCGCCCCCTACTCCGCGACGATCTTGTTGCCGGCCCGGTCCGTGCCGTGGACGCCGAGGCTCTTCAGCTTGCGGTGAAGCGCCGAGCGCTCCATCCCGACGAAGGCCGCCGTGCGGCTGATGTTGCCGCCGAAGCGGGTGACCTGGGCCAGCAGGTATTCGCGCTCGAACACCTCGCGCGCCTCGCGCAGCGGCAGGCCCATGATCTCGCCGCCCTTGTCCCATTTCAGGACGGTGGGCGTGATCGCGCCGATCTCGGGCGGCAGCATGTCGGCGCGGATCGGGTCCTTCGGGTCGCCGCCGCACATGATCAGGAGCCAGTCCACGACGTTGCGGAGCTGGCGGACGTTGCCCGGCCAGTCGTACGCCTGCAGGGCCGCCAGCGCGTCCTCCCCGAACTCGCGCCCGGGAATGCCGGCCGATTCCGAGGAGCGGATCATGAAGTGGCGGGCGAGCAGCGGGATGTCCTCGCGCCGCTCGGTCAGCGACGGCACCCGGATCGGCACCACGGCCAGCCGGTAGAACAGGTCCTGGCGGAAGCGGCCGGCCTCGATCTCGGAGGGGATGTCCCGGTTGGAGCTGGCGATCACGCGGACGTCGACCTCGACCCGGGCCGAGCCGCCGACGCGCTCGAAGCTCTGCTCCTGGAGCACGCGGACGATCTTGCCCTGGGTTTCCATCGGCATGTCCGCCACCTCGTCGAGCAGCAGCGTCCCGCCATGGGCCTGCTCGAAGGTACCGATCTTGCGCGGCTGGCCGTCGGTGCCGTGCTCGGTGCCGAACAGCTCGACCTCCATGCGGTCCGGGCGCATCGTCGCGCAGTTGAGCGCCACGAACGGCCCGTTGGCGCGCCGCGAGCGGCCGTGGATCATCCGCGCCACCACCTCCTTGCCGGCGCCGGCCGGGCCGGTGATCAGCACGCGCGAGCCCGTGGGGGCGACCTTGTCGAGGGAATGGCGAAGCTGGGTGACCGACGGCGAACGCCCGATCAGCTCCGGCGCGCCTCCGACGCGCAGGCGCAGCTCCTCGTTCTCGCGGCGCAGCCGCGCCGCCTCGATCGCGCGTTCGACCACCAGCAGCAGACGGTCGGCCTTGAACGGCTTCTCGATGAAGTCGTAGGCCCCCTGCTTGATCGCGGCGACCGCGGTCTCGATGTTGCCGTGGCCGCTGATCATGACCACGGGCAGGTTCGGGTGGTCGCGCTTGAACTCGCGCAGGATCTCCAGCCCGTCGAGCCGGCTGCCCTGGAGCCAGATGTCGAGGATCACGAGGCTCGGCCGTCGGGCCCCGATGGCCGCCAGCGCCTGGTCGGCATCTGCCGCCTCGCGGGTCTTCATCCCCTCGTCCTCGAGGATGCCCGCGATCAGCATGCGGATATCGGCTTCGTCGTCGACGATCAGAATGTCATGCGCCATGGCGGATATGTCTTTGCTGCGCTGCCTCGGCCGGTTCCGGCTCGCGTTCCGGCCCTGTTTCCTCTTCGGCGGCCCCCGCCGCCGCGATCCGCGGTATCACAAGCGTGACCCTGGCGCCACCGCCCTCGCGGTCAGCCAATACCAGTTCTCCGCCGTGATCCTCCATGATCTTCTTCACGATCGCCAGACCGAGGCCGGTCCCCTTCGCCCGGGTCGTGACGTAGGGCTCGGTCAGGCGTTCGCGCTCGTCGAGCGGCAGGCCCTTGCCGTTGTCCTCGATCGTGATCGCGATCGCCGCCGCGTCGGCCACGGCCGCGATGCCGATCCGGCCGCGCGGAAGCTCGCCCTCCCCGCCCGCGTCCCGCCCCTCGATCGCGTCGGAGGCGTTCTGGAGCAGGTTGGTGAGCGCCTGGGAGATCTGCCGCCCGTCGACCGGCACCGTGAGCGGACCGTCCGGAAGCTCGGTCTCGTAGCGGATCTCGGGATGCGCGCTTGACTGCAAGAACACCGCCTGGCGTATGAGGTCGTTGAGGTTCTGCGGCTTCATCACCGGGCTCGGCATGCGGGCGAAGGCGGAGAACTCGTCGACCATGCGCCCGATGTCGCCGACCTGGCGGACGATGGTATCGGTACACATCTGGAAGATCTCGGGGTCGGTCGTGATCTCCTTGAGATATTTGCGCCGCAGCCGCTCGGCGGAGAGCTGGATCGGGGTCAGCGGGTTCTTGATCTCGTGGGCGATGCGGCGCGCGACGTCGGCCCAGGCCGCCTTGCGCTGGGCCGACAGCAGCTCGGTCACGTCGTCGAAGGTGGCGACGTAGCCCCTCACCTCGTTGCCCGCGGTCTCGGCGGCGATGCGCACCAGCAGTGTCCGCACGGGCACGCCCGCGCGCCGGAGCTGCACTTGCCCTTCCATCAGCCGGCTGGGCCGCCGCTTCAGAGCCCCCATCAGCTCGCCCATCTCCGGCGCCACGTCGACGAGGCGGCGCCCCATCAGCGATTCGGGATCATCGACCCCCAGCAGCCCGGCGGCGGAGTTGTTGGGCAGGTTGATCCGCCCCTCCGCGTCGAGGCCGATCACGCCCGCGGACACGCCGGCGAGCACCGCCTCGGTGAAGCGCCGGCGCAAATCGAGCTGCCCGTTGGCCTCCATCAGCTCGCGCCGCTGGCTCTCGAGTTGGCTGGTCATGCGGTTGAAGGCGCGCGACAGCGATCCGATCTCGTCCTCCGGCAGCGCTTCGGGCACGCGCGCGGACATGTCGCCGGCGCGCACGCGCTCGGCCGCGGCGATCAGGGCGCTGATCGGGGCGACCAGCGTCGTCGCGAGGTGCAGGCCGAGCCAGACCGCGGCCATCAGCAGCAGCAGCGCCACGACCACGAAGATCAGCGTGAAGGTGATCTGGAGCGAGGAGCGCTTGCCCTCCAGCTCGGCATAGGAACTCGCGGCCTGCTGCGCGTTCTCCATGTGCGAGAGCACGCGCGGGTCGACGAGACGGCCGACGAACAGGAAGGTGTCGACGAAGCGGTCCAGCCGGACCAGCGCCCGCACCCTGTCGTCGCTGTCGCCGACCATCAGCACGACCTCGCCGTCGCGCGCGCGGTCGAGCGCGCTCTCCGGGATCGGCTCGAACTCCAGCGTGAACGAGAGGCCCGAGCGGGCGACCAGCCGCCCGCTGCCCTCGAAGACAATCGCCTCCGTCAGCGCGCGCAGCGCGGCCTGGGTCGCGACGACCTGGGCGAAGCGCTGGGGGTCGCCGTACAGCCGGCCGGCCTCGCGGTTCAGGTCGTTGGCCATGGCCAGCGCGTCCGCGCGGATCACCTGCTGGTGTTCGTGCAGGTACGCCTGGGCGACTTCCAGGCTCTCGTTGATGGCGGTGCGCACCCGCTCGCTGAACCAGGACTGGATGCCGACGTAGAAGACGATCGCCGCGAAGGCCGCCATCACGATCGCCGGCATCGCCGCCAGCAGGCTGAACATGCCGACGAGCCGGACATGCAGGCGCGAGCCCGCGAGCCCGCGCCTGCGCTCCAGCCACAGCGCGACGATCCGCCGGGCGACGATCGAGCCCAGCAGCAGCAGCAGGGCGAGGTCGAGCGTCAGCAGCAGGCTGACCGTGTTCGGGTCGTTGCCGAAGGGCGGGGTCGCCGTCAGCGCGCCGTACGTCGCGAACCCCGCGCCGATGGCGGCGATCGTCAGCGTGACGGCAAGCTTGTTGGCGAGGCCGACCCGGGCTGCCCAGGCAAGAAGTTGCCGCCACAGGCTCGGCGGCGTATCCGCGGGTTTGGTGGTCATGCTTCTCGTAAGTCCGAACCCGCACCGGCGGAGCCGGAGGGCGGCCTACTTTAACCCGCGGATAACCTGGATATCCAGATCGCGTATCTTCTTGCGCAAGGTGTTCCGGTTCAGGCCCAGCATCTGGGCCGCCTTGATCTGGTTCCCGCGGGTCGCCGCCAGGCTCAGCGCGATCAGCGGCCGCTCGATCTCGCGCAGGACCCGGTCGTAGAGGCCGGCGGCCGGGATGCCGTCCTCGTGGGCGGCGAAATAGTCCCGGAGATGCCGCTCGACCGCGGCGCTCAGCCCTTCGTTCTGCTGCTCCTCAGCCGGGGCCGCCAAGGCCGGGGCGTCGGCCAGCTCCGCCTCGACGACGTCGAGGCCGATGACCTCCTGGCTGTACAGGGCGGCCAGCCGGCGCACCATGTTCTCCAGCTCGCGGACGTTGCCGGGCCAGCGGTGGCGCCGCATCCGGTCCATCGCGGGACCGTCCAAGGTCTTGCTGGGCAGGCCCTCGCTCGCGGCCTGCTGGAGGAAATGCCGGGCGAGCGCCGGGATGTCCTCGGTCCGCTCGCGCAGGGGCGGCAGCCGGATCGGCACGACGTTGAGGCGGTAGAACAGATCCTCGCGGAAGAGGCCCTGGCGGATCAGGGTGCGCAGGTCGCGGTGGGTCGCGGCGATGATGCGGACGTCGGTCCTGAT
Organism: Arenibaculum sp.; assembly: GCF_035998295.1. Taxonomy (NCBI): domain Bacteria; kingdom Pseudomonadati; phylum Pseudomonadota; class Alphaproteobacteria; order Rhodospirillales; family Azospirillaceae; genus Arenibaculum; species Arenibaculum sp. The sequence goes on from NZ_DASYHS010000070.1 coordinate 10,704, forward strand.
CGCCGAGCGCCCGCCGACGGTCGTGTACTCGCCCTCCTGGAGGACGCGCAGCAGCCGCGTCTGTGCTTCGAGCGGCATGTCCCCGATCTCGTCCAGGAACAGCGTGCCGCCCTCGGCCTGCTCGAACCGGCCGGTGGAGCGGGCGGTCGCCCCGGTGAAGGCGCCCTTCTCGTGGCCGAAGAGCTCCGATTCGATCAGCTCGCGCGGGATCGCCGCCATGTTGACCGGGACGAAGGGCCCCCCGCGGCGCTTGCCGTAGTCGTGCAGCGCCCGGGCCACCAGCTCCTTGCCCGTGCCGGATTCGCCCGTGATCGTCACCGTCAGGTCCGTCCCCATCAGGCGCGCGAGGATGCGGTAGATCTCCTGCATCGCCGGCGAACGGCCGATCAGGGGAAGCTGGTCCTCGGGATCCGGAACCTCGTCCGGGCGCGGCTGGCCGGATGCCGGCTTCGGCCCGTTGAGGGCCCGCTCGACGACGCTCACCAGCTCCTTCAGGTCGAAGGGCTTCGGCAGGTACTCGAACGCGCCGCGCTCGTTCGCCTTGACGGCGGTCATCAGCGTGTTCTGGGCGCTCATCACGATGACGCGCAGTTCCGGCCGGAGCTTGCGGATGCGCGGGACGAGGTCGAGCCCGTTCTCGTCCGGCATCACGACGTCCGTGATCACGAGATCGCCCTGCCCGTCCTGGACCCAGCGCCACAGGGTGGCCGCGTTGCCGGTCGTCCGCACCTCGTGGCCGAGGCGGATCAGGGCCTGGTTGAGCACCGTTCGGATGGCGCGGTCGTCATCGGCGACGAGGATCGTCGAGGCCGGCATCAGGGATGCTCCGGGAAATTGGCGGGATCGAGGTGCATGGGCAGCGAAACCTTGAAGACCGTCCGGCGGGGCACGGAGTCGAATTCGATGATTCCACCGTGATCGCCCACGATCTTCGCCACCAATGCAAGACCCAGGCCGGTCCCGTTGCGCTTGGTCGTGATGAAGGGATCGAAGAGATGCGGCCGCAGGTCGTCGGGTATGCCGCTCCCGTTGTCCTGGATGCTGACCAGCAGCGGCAGATGCACCCGGCTGTCGGTCCCGGGCACGGCCAGGCGCACGCCGTGCTGGTAGGCGGTCGAGAGGACGATCTCGCCGCCGCGCTCGGGGACGGCTTCTGCCGCATTTTTAATCAGGTTGAGGAAAATCTGGACGAGCTGGTCGCGGTTGCCGAGCACCGGCGGCAGCGACGGATCGTAGCGCTCGACGAAGCGGACATGCCGCGCGAACCCGTTCTGGGCAATCCGGCGCACATGTTCGAGCACGGCGTGGATGTTGACGGCCCGGCGTTCGATCGGGCGCCCGTCGGAGAAGACCTCCATGCGGTCGACCAGCGCGACGATGCGGTCGGTCTCGTCGATGATCAGGCGCGTCAGCTCGCGGTCCCCCTCCTCCAGGAGGTCGTCCAAGAGCTGGGCGGCGCCGCGGATGCCGGACAGCGGGTTCTTGACCTCGTGCGCCAGCATCGCCGCCATCGCGGTTACCGAGCGCGCGGCCCCCCTGTGGGTGAGCTGGCTGTCGAGCTTGCGCGCGATCGAGCGTTCGTGGAGCGCCAGGACGACGAAATCCGACGGCTCGCCCATCGGCGCGGCGGTGACCGTGACGAGGTGCTGGCCGATGCGCGGCGTCTCCAGCGTGACGCCGTATTCCGAAACGCTGTTGCCGCCGACGCGCGCCTGGGACACCAGCGAGAACACCGGGCTGTCCCCGGGCAGCCATTCGTCGAGCGGCGTGCCGACCAGGGTCGCGACGCTGGCGTCGAAGAACTCCTGCGCCTCCAGGTTGGCGAAGCCGATCTCGTTGCGCGGCCCGACCACCAGCACCGCGTCGGGAAGCGCGTTCAGGATGCCTCCCGGATCGAGGTACGCGGCCGGGGTCCTGCGTGCGATCCTCGTCGCGGGCCGTGCCATGTCAGGCGGCCATCCGTTCGATCGCAGGGGCGAAGAACGCCGTCAGCATGTCGCGGACCCGGGCCGGCTCCTCCACGCGGTTGACGCGTTCGCGGAACTCCGCCGCCCCCGGCTGGCCGGTGCAGTACCAGGACAGGTGCTTGCGCGCGATGCGGACGCCGCCATGGGTCCCGTAGTGCTCGATCATGGCGTCATAATGCTCCAGCACGGTCGCGAGCCGGACATCCGGCGGAGGGTCGGCCAGCCGTTCGCCCGTGCGCAGGAAATGCATCACCTGGCCGACGAACCACGGCCGGCCATAGGCGCCCCGGCCGATCATCACGCCGTCGGCGCCCGACTGGCCGAGGCAGCGCACGACGTCGTCGAAGCTGCGGATGTCGCCATTGGCGACGACGGGGATGTCCACGGCCTCCTTGACCCGGCGGATGAAGGCCCAGTCGGCGATGCCGTTGTAGAACTGGCTGCGCGTGCGGCCGTGCACCGTCACCATGCGCACGCCGCATTCCTGCGCGATGCGGGCGAGCCGCGGAGCGTTCAGGCTCGCCTCGTCCCAGCCCATCCGCATCTTGACCGTGACCGGGACCGAGACGGCCTTCACGGTCGCCTCCATGATCCGGGCGGCGTGCAGCTCGTCCCGCATCAGCGCGGAGCCGGCCTGCCCGTTGACGACCTTCTTCACGGGGCAGCCGAAATTGATGTCGATGATCGCGGCGCCGCGATCCTCGTTCAGGCGCGCCGCCTCGGCCATGATCCCGGGCTCGCACCCCGCGAGCTGGACCGACATCGGCGCCTCCTCGAGGCAGCTCGTCGACATCTTCAGCGTCTGGCTGTTGGCCCGGACCATCGCCTCGCTGGCGATCATCTCCGAGACGACGAGGCCGGCGCCGTGGCGCTTGACCAGACGGCGGAACGGCATGTCCGTGACGCCGGACATGGGGGCGAGGATCACCGGCGCGTCGATCCGCACCGGCCCGATGTCGATGCCCATTATTTGAGCACTCTCACGAACTGCTGGCATTTTGAGCAGTCCTAGCATGTGAGAGGCATTTTGTGCAAGTGCGAAGGACTTAGCCCGCGCGCCCGCCGTCGTTCCCGTCAGCCCTATGTCGGCCCGTTACGGGCCGCCTGGATCGTGACGGGAACCCCCCGGTTCAGCGAGTTGCTGACCATGCAGCTCCGCTTGGCGCGCTCGACGACGTCTCCCGCGTCGGTGCCGTCCAGGGTCTCGCAGGAGACCTCCATGGTCGCCGCCGTCGCCAGCAAGGGATCGCCTTCGAGGGTGACGGTCACCGTCACGGCTATCCTGCCGAGTGCCACGCCCATCGTTTCGGCGACGTACCGGAGGTCGTTGCAGAAACACCCCCCTATCGCCAGGGCGAGCAGCTGGCCTCCGTTGAAGCCGAGCCCCATGCCTCCCGCCCTGCCCTCGGGCCGGTCCACGACCACGGTGTGGCCGCCCGCCCATCCCATGGCGGCCTGGGTGCCTTCCACGTTGCGCAACTCCACGGTCACGGAGGTCATGGACGTGCCTCTCCCCGGTATCCTGCCCGCGCCGATCATAACCGCGGCCCGGGCGCGGGCGCCACTGCGCGTCGGGAGCTGGACGTCGGGAGCTGGGCGTCGTGGCTGCTTCGGGGGATGTCAGCCCATCAGCACGCCGGTGACGAACTTCACCCCGGGGTAGCCGAGGGTCAGCAGCAGGTAGGCCAGCAGCGCGATCCGGGCGGCGCGGCGCCCGCGGACGCCGCTCACCGCATGCGCGGCGACGAGGCCGGCGATGGCGGCGAAGGCGGCGAAGGAGAACAGGACCTTGTGGTCGATCGCGATCACCCGGCCGGTGCCGAGATACTGGACGGCGATGCCGGTCACGAGACCGACGCCGAGGACGACCGCGGACGCCGACAGGAGCCACATCTGCAGCCGCTCGGCATCGGCGAGCGAGGGCAGCGCGCGGCTCAGCGAGTTCGGCCGCTTCGTCCGCAGCGCCCGGTCCTGGAGGAATGCCGCCAGCGCCGCCACCGCGCCGAGCGTCAGCAGCGCGTAGGTCACGACCGACACGGCGATATGGAGGTCGACCCAGATCCAGGGCGCCGACGGCCGCAGGACGGTCCCCCCGCTCCCGGCGGTCAGCAGTGCCAGCACGCCGAGCGCCGCGAGATAGGGCAGCAGCAGCGGGCTGAGCCGCCACGCCGACGCCGTCGCCGCGCACAGGGCGAGGAACAGGACCATGCAGGACGCTATGCTGACCCAGAGCGTCGCCGACACTCCCGTGCGCCAGATGCCGCCGAGCTGCACCAGCGACCAGACGACCGGCCCGGCGGCCGCGAGGAAGAGCAGGCCCCAGAACAGCCCGCCCGGCCGCACCGGCCGGTCCGCGCCGATGCGGCCATAGGCCGCGACCGAGGCCGGTACCAGTGCCAGTACGGCCATCAGGCCGAATACGAAGTGCTGCGGCATTTCCCTTCCGCCTCCCGGGCCGGCCGCTCAGGCGGCTTGGCGTGGTTGCCGCGACAGGCTAGGCTCCCGCCGATCCGCGTCAAGCACCTATTGACGCCCGGGCACCTATTCACGATCCGGCGGAACGGAACACGATGTCGACATGCGCGGCTCTGATCGTCGCAGCCGGCCGCGGCGAGCGGTTCGGAGGCGAACGCCCGAAACAGTACCAGGATCTGCTCGGCCAGCCCGTGCTGCGCCACACCCTGGATGCCTTCCTGCGGCATCCCGCGATCGATCTCGTGCAGGTCGTGAACCAGTCCGTCCATCGCGACTGGTACGCGGCTGCGGTCGCGGGGCTCGACCTGCCCGACCCGGTCGAGGGCGGGGCCGACCGGCAGGAGTCCGTCCGCAGGGGGCTGGAGCACCTTGCGGCGCGCTCGCCGGCGCCGGACTTCGTCCTGATCCACGACGCGGCGCGCCCCCTGGTCGACGAGGCGACCATCGCGGCCGTCCGCGCGGCGCTCGACGAGGGGCCGGCCGCCATCGCCGCCGTGCCGGTCACTGACACCCTGAAGCGCGCCGAGGGCGCGTCCTGCGTCGCGACCGTGGACCGTTCGGGGCTGTGGCGGGCGCTGACGCCCCAGGGGTTCCGCTTCCCGGACATCCTGGATGCCCATCGCCGGCTCGCCGGCCAGACCCTCACCGACGACGCGGCCGTCGCCGAGCGTGCCGGCCTGCCCGTCCGCATCGTTCCGGGCAACCCGGACAACATCAAGGTGACGACGCCGGACGACCTCAGCCGCGCCGCCCTGCTGCGCGCGTCCGCCCTGCCCGACATCCGGACCGGCCAGGGCTTTGACGTCCATCGGTTCGCACCCGGGGACCACGTGGTCCTGTGCGGCGTGCGCATCACGCACGAGCAGCGCCTGGAGGGGCACTCGGACGCCGATGTCGGGCTCCACGCCCTCACCGACGCGATCCTGGGCGCGATCGGCGCCGGCGACATCGGCAGCCACTTCCCGCCCTCCGATCCGCAATGGCGCGGCGCCGACAGCGCGCTGTTCCTGAGGCACGCGGTCGGGCTCGTCGAGGCGCGCGGCGGCGTGGTCTCCAACGTCGACGTCACGATCGTCTGCGAGCGGCCGAAGGTCGGCCCGCATCGCGACGCGATGACCGCGCGGCTCGCGGACCTGCTCGGCATCCCGGCCGACAGGGTCGGCGTCAAGGCGACGACCACCGAGCGGCTCGGCTTCACCGGCCGGGGCGAGGGCATCGCGGCCCTTGCGCTCTGCACGGTGCGCCTGCCGTCGTGACCACCGATCGCGCGTACCAGACAGGAAGCCCGTGATGCCGCTGTTCCCGCCCGACGTCCTGAAGAGCGCCGAGGAGGCGCTCTCGGCCTGCCGCGCCGCCGGGCTGACCGTGGCGACGGCGGAGTCCTGCACCGGCGGCCTGATCGCCGGGTGCCTGACCGAGCTCGCGGGCGCGTCCGACGTGCTCGACCGCGGGTTCGTGACCTATTCGAACCAGGCCAAGGAGGAACTGCTGGGCGTGCCGCTCAGCCTGATCGATGCCGTCGGCGCGGTCAGCGCCGAGGTCGCCGAGGCGATGGTCAAGGGAGCCCTGCTGCGCTCGCGCGCGGATCTCGCGGTGTCGGTGACGGGGATCGCCGGCCCCGGCGGCGGCTCGATCCACAAGCCGATCGGCCTCGTCCATTTCGGGCTGGGGCGGAGCGGCGGACAGGCCCGCACCGAACGCCGCGTCTTCCCCGGCGACAGGACGGCCGTCCGCCTGGCCGCCGTGGCGCACGCTCTCGGCATGCTCGCCTCGGTGGCCTAGGTCGCCGCTCAGACGTCGGGATCAGACGTTGGGGTTCGGGCTCGGGCTGGGCGCCCCGCGGGTGTCCTCGCCGTAGAGCTGGCGCGCCCGCGTCTCGAACGCCGTGACCATGCGCCGGACCGCCTCGTTGAACAGGACGCCGATCACCTTTTGGAGCATCTTCGAGCGGAACTCGAAATCGACGTAGAAGTCGATCAGGCAGCCGCCATCCTCGGTCGGCAGAAAGATCCAGTGGTTGTTCAGGTAGTGGAACGGCCCCTCGGCGTAGCTGACGTCGATGCGCCCGTCGCCGAGCGTGACGCGCGACGTGAAGCGCTCCCGGATCATCTTGAAGCCGATCACGAGGTCGGCATGGACGACGTTGCCCTCGCGGCGGCGGATGCGCGCGGCGATGCACCAGGGCAGGAACTCCGGGTACTTCTCGATATCGGCGACGAGGGCGTAGAGCTGCTCGGGCTTGTAGGGGAGTATCCGTTTCTCGGCGTGCGTGGGCATGGGGCTGGTTCCAAGGACCTCGGCGGCGCGACCGACCGTTCCCGCCGCCGCGCCCGTTCTTCAGCGGCCCGCCGCGGCGGCGAGCCGGGTCTCGCGGGCCTCCCTGAGCCGTCTGAAATCGTCGCCGGCATGATGCGACGACCGCGTCAACGGCGAGGAGGACACCATCAGGAACCCCTTGCCGCGGGCGATCGTTGCGTAGCTCGCGAATTCGTCCGGGGTAACGAAGCGGTCGACGGCCGCGTGCTTGGGCGTCGGCTGGAGGTACTGGCCGATCGTCATGAAGTCCACATCCGCGGCGCGCAGGTCGTCCATCACCTGCCCCACCTCCTCGCGCGTCTCGCCGAGGCCGACCATGATGCCGGATTTGGTGAAGATCGACGGGTCGACCTCCTTGACCCGGGACAGCAGGCTGAGGGAGGTGAAGTAGCGCGCCCCCGGCCGGATCGACGGGTACAGCCGCGGCACGGTCTCAAGGTTGTGGTTGAACACGTCCGGCTTGGCCTCCGCCACGGCCTCGACAGCGCCCTTCTTGCGCATGAAGTCCGGGGTCAGGATCTCGATCGTGGTCGTGGGCGTACGCTCGCGGATCGCGCGGATCGTGCGCACGAAGTGGTCGGCGCCGCCGTCGTCGAGGTCGTCGCGGTCGACCGAGGTGATGACGACGTGCTCGAGCCCGAGATGCGCGACGGCCTCCGCCACGTTGTCGGGCTCGTGCGGGTCGAGGCGGTCGGGCCGGCCGGTCGCGACGTTGCAGAAGGCGCAGGCGCGCGTGCAGATCGAGCCGAGGATCATGAACGTCGCGTGCTTCTTCTTCCAGCACTCCCCGATATTGGGGCAGGCCGCCTCCTCGCACACGGTGTTGAGCTTCAGCCCCCGCATCAGGCGCCGCGTCTCCGCGTATTCCGCGCTGACCGGCGCCTTGACCCGGATCCAGTCCGGCTTGCGCTGGATCGGGTTGTCGGGGCGATGCGCCTTCTCGGGGTGGCGGACGCGTGTCGTCGGGGGGACTGCGGTCATGATGGAAGGCTCCACTGGCATCCGTCACAAGTGTCGTCGGTGACGGGACGCGTCAAGCGAAACGTGCGGCCGGGCGCATGGCCGGAACATATGGCAGACCTGCGCGGCGGCCGGTCGGGACGACCGCCGCGCACGGGACTAGTAGTGGATCGTCCGCCCGTAGGCGTCGAGCACCGACTCGTGCATCATCTCCGAGAGGGTCGGATGCGGGAAGATCGTGTGCATCAGCTCCGCCTCCGTCGTCTCCATCGTCTTGGCGATCGTATAGCCCTGGATCAGCTCCGTCACTTCGGCGCCGACCATGTGCGCGCCCAGCAGTTCGCCGGACTTGGCGTCGAACACCGTCTTGACCAGCCCTTCGGGCTCGCCGAGCGCGATCGCCTTGCCGTTGCCGATGAAGGGGAACCGCCCGACCCGCACCTCGTGGCCGGCCTCGCGCGCCTTCTTCTCAGAAAGCCCGACCGAGGCGATCTGGGGATGGCTGTAGGTGCAGCCGGGGATGTTGCGGACGTCCATCGGGTGCACGTCCAGGCCGGCGATCTTCTCGATGCAGAGCACGCCCTCGTGGCTCGCCTTGTGGGCCAGCCAGGGCGCGCCGACGACGTCGCCGATCGCGTAGACGCCGGGCTCGCCCGTGCGCAGCCATTCGTCGACGACGATGTGGTTGCGCTCGGTCTTCACCTTCGTGTTCTCGAGGCCGATGTTCTCGACGTTGCCGGTGATGCCGACCGCGAGGATGACGCGGTCGACGGTCAGGTCCTCGGCCTTGCCGCCGGCCTCGATCGTCACCGTCACGTTGTCCGGCCCCTTGGCGAGCTTGCCCACCTTGGCGCCGGTGACGATGCGCAGGCCGCGCTTCTCGAACTGCTTGCGCGCGAAGGCGGAGATCTCCTCGTCCTCCGCGGGAAGGATGCGCTCCAGCACCTCGACGACGGTCACCTTGGAGCCCAGCGCCGCGTAGAAGCTCGCGAACTCGATGCCGATCGCGCCCGAGCCGATGACGAGCAGGCTCTTCGGCATCACGTCGGGCACCATCGCCTTGCGGTAGGTCCAGACCAGCTTCTGGTCGGCTTCGAGCCCGGGCAGCTCGCGCGCCCGCGCCCCGGTCGCGAGGATGATGTGCTTCGCGCCGTACTCGCCGACGGGCTTGCCGTCCTTCTCGACCGCGAGCCGGCCCTTGCCGAGCAGGCGGGCATGGCCGTCGATCACCGTCACCTTGTTCTTCTTCAGCAGGCCGGTGACGCCGCGGTTGAGCTGGCCGGCGACCTTGCGCGACCGGTCCACGACCTTCGACAGGTCGAAGGCCCATTCCTTGGCCGAGAAGCCGTAGTCGCCGAGATGCTGGAGGATGTGCGCCACCTCGGCCGAGCGCAGCAGCGCCTTGGTCGGGATGCAGCCCCAGTTCAGGCAGATGCCGCCGAGATGCTCGCGCTCGACGACGGCGGCCTTCATGCCGAGCTGTGCCGCGCGGATCGCGGCGACGTAGCCGCCCGGGCCGCCGCCGACGATGATGACGTCGAATTGGGTTTCAGCCACTGTGCGTTCCTCTTCCGTCCGGGTACCGTCGCCGCCCGCCCTGTATCGGGTCCCGGATCGGGTCGCGGCGGGATGCGGGCACCCTGCCGTGATCCGACCCGAGCCGATGGGTTGGGGGCGGCTTTCCGTTCACGCTGAACCGAACACCGCTCTAGAGCAGCATGCTGAGCGGGTCCTCGATCAGCTTCCTGAACGCGGCGAGGAACTCGGCGCCGACCGCGCCGTCGACGACGCGGTGGTCGACCGACAGCGTGCAGCTCATCACCGTCGCGACCGCGAGCGCGCCGTCGCGGACCACCGGGCGCTGCTCGCCCACGCCGACCGCGAGGATGCAGGCCTGGGGTGGATTGATGATCGCGCCGAAGTCGCGGACCCCGTACATGCCCAGGTTGGAGACCGAGAAGGTGCCGCCCTGGTACTCCTCCGGCTTCAGCTTGCCGTCGCGCGCGCGCTTGGCCAGGTCCCGCATCTCGTTGGAGATCTGCGCCAGCCCCTTGGCATGGGCCTGCTTGATGATCGGCGTGATCAGGCCGGACGGGGTCGCGACCGCCACCGACACGTCGGCATCCTCGAACATCAGGACCGCGTCCTCGGTCCAGGCGGCGTTCGCCTCGGGCACCTTCTTGAGCGCCAGGGCGCTCGCGCGGATCACGAAGTCGTTGACCGACAGCTTGTAGGCGTCCGAGCGGCCGTTCAACTCCGTGCGGACCTTGAGCAGCTCGTCCACGACGCAGTCGACGGTCAGGTAGAAGTGGGGGACCGTCTGCTTCGCCTCGCTCAGCCGGCGCGCGATCGTCTTGCGCATGCCGCTGTTCGGCACTTCCTTGAAGCGCATGCCGAGCTTCGTCGCGAAGTCCCGCGCATCGACGCCCACCGGCTTCTGGGCAGCCGGGGCCGCCGCCGCGGGGGCTGCGGCCGCTTTCGGCGCCTCGGCGGGCCGCTTCGGGCCGCCGGCCAGCGCGACCTCGACGTCGGCCTTGACGATGCGGCCATTCGGGCCGCTGCCGCCGATCGCGGAGAGGTCGAGCCCCGCCTGTTCGGCCATGCGGCGGGCGAGCGGGCTGGCGAAGACCCGGTCGCCGCCCTGCCCGCCCGCGGGAGCCGGTTTGGCGGCCGGCGCCGGCGGCGCCGGCCGGTCGGGCGCCACCGCCTCGTCGCGCGGCTGCCCGCGCTGCGCGTCGGCCGCAGTGGCGACGGGGCCGTCCTTGCCGGCGGCGCTGCCGTTACCGGCGCCAGCCTTGCCGGCGCCGCCCTTGCCGACGTCGGTAAGCGCGCCCTCGTCCTCGCCCTCCTCCAGCAGCACGGCGATGGGGGCGTTGACCGCGACGCCCTCGGTTCCCTCGGGAACCAGGATGCGCGCGATCCTGCCCTCGTCGACGGCCTCGACCTCCATGGTCGCCTTGTCGGTCTCGATCTCGGCGATCACGTCGCCGGCCTTGACCTCGTCCCCTTCCTTCTTGTGCCACTTCGCGAGGTTGCCCTCGGTCATGGTCGGCGACAGCGCCGGCATCAGGATCTGGATCGGCATGTTTTCCCCCCGATGCGCGCCCGTCGGGCGCGCTACACAGCGTTGCGCGTCAGTTCCGGTAGCAGACCTTCTTCGCCGCCCGGACGATGTCGTCGGGCTGCGGCAGGGCCAGCTTCTCGAGATTGGCGGCATAGGGCAGCGGCACGTCGGCCCCGTGCACGCGGACCACCGGCGCATCGAGATGGTCGAAGGCGTGCTCCATCATCAGCGCCGCCATCTCCGACCCGATGCCGGCGAACGGCCAGCCCTCCTCCACCGAAACGAGCCGGTTCGTGCGCTTGACGCTGTCGACGATGGTCGCGACGTCGAGCGGCCGGATCGTGCGCAGGTCGATCACCTCCGCGCTGATGCCTTCCTCGGCGAGGCGCTCCGCCGCCGCCAGCGCGTTGGCGACCTGGAGCGAGAAGGCGGTGATCGTCACGTCGGTGCCGCGCCGCAGGATCTTCGCCCGCCCGATCTCGATCACGAAGTCGGGGTCGGTCGGCACGTCGAAGCTGTGGCCGTACAGGATCTCGTTCTCGAGGAAGACGACCGGGTTGGGGTCGCGGATCGCCGCCTTCAGCAGCCCCTTGGCGTCGGCGGCCGAATAGGGCGAGACCACCTTCAGGCCGGGAACATGGGCGTACCAGCTCGAATATTCCTGGGAGTGCTGCGCCGCGACCCGGGCGGCGGCGCCGTTCGGCCCGCGGAACACGATCGGGCACCCCATCTGCCCGCCCGACATGTAGAGGGTCTTGGCGGCGGAGTTGATGATGTGGTCGATCGCCTGCATGGAGAAGTTGAAGGTCATGAACTCGATGACCGGCCGCAGCCCGTGGAAGGCGGCGCCGACACCGAGGCCGGCGAAGCCGTGCTCGGTGATCGGGGTGTCGATGACCCGCCTGGCCCCGAACTCCTGCAGCAGGCCCTGAGTGACCTTGTAGGCGCCCTGGTACTCGGCGACCTCCTCGCCCATCACGAACACGCGATCGTCCCGGCGCATCTCCTCGGCCATCGCGTCGCGCAGCGCCTCGCGCACGGTCTGCCGGGTCGTGTTGCGGAACCAGCGGTCCTCGTCGTCGGCCGGGGCCGCGCGGGGAGCCTCGTCGCGCGACGGCGTGACCGGCAGGGTCGGCCGGGCCTCCTGCTCGCCCTTCGGCCTCTGGGCCGCGACGGATTTCGGCGCGTCCTCCTCGACCGCGGCCGTCTCCAGGGCGCCCGCGTCCTCGCCGTCCTCCAGCAGGATCGCGATCTTGGCGTTCACCTGGACGCCTTCGGTGCCCTCCGGGACGAGGATGCGCGCGATCTTGCCCTCGTCGACGGCCTCGACCTCCATGGTCGCCTTGTCGGTCTCGATCTCGGCGATCACGTCGCCGGCCTTGACCTCGTCACCTTCCTTCTTGAGCCATTTCGCCAGCTTGCCTTCCGTCATGGTCGGCGACAGTGCCGGCATCAGAATCTCAGTCGGCATTCCTCTTTCCTCCGGCGCCCGCGGCGCCCATGCGCGGAACGGCACCGCGCGGGTGCCGCCGGCGATGTCCTGGACGTTGCCTCAAGACTCGACGAGAACGTCGGTCCACAATTCCGCGGGATCGGGTTCCGGGCTCTGCTGGGCGAACTCGGCCGCTTCGGTGACGACCGCCTTGATCTCGCGGTCGATGACCTTCAGCGCGTCCTCGTCGACGCCCTGCTCCTCGAGAAGCCGCTTGCGCATGTTGTCGATGGGGTCCATCTCCGAGCGCATCTTGTTGACCTCCTCCTTCGTCCGGTACTTCGCCGGATCGGACATGGAGTGGCCGCGGTAGCGGTAGGTCTTCATCTCGAGGATCACGGGGCCGTCGCCGCCGCGCGCATGCGCGACGGCCTTGCCGGCCGCCTCGCGCACGTTCAGCACGTCCATGCCGTCGACCTGGTGGCCGGGAATGCCGTAGGCGCTGCCGCGCATGTGCAGCTCGCCGGCGCTGGAGCGCTGCTGCGAGGTGCCCATCGCGTACTTGTTGTTCTCGACCACGTACACGACGGGGAGCTTCCACAGCGCCGCCATGTTGAAGCTCTCGTAGACCTGGCCCTGGTTCACAGCGCCGTCGCCGAGGTAGCAGATGTCGACCTTGCCGTCGTCTGCGTATTTGTGGGCGAAGGCGAGGCCGGTGCCGATCGGCACCTGGGCGCCGACGATTCCGTGCCCGCCGAAGAACTTCTTCTCCCGCGAGAACATGTGCATCGAGCCGCCCTTGCCCCTGGAGTAGCCCCCGCGCCGGCCGGTCAGTTCGGCCATGACGCCCTTCGGGTCCATCCCGCAGGCCAGCATGTGGCCGTGGTCGCGATAGCTGGTGATCACGGTGTCGCCGTCCTCGAGGACGGACTGGATGCCGACGACCACCGCTTCCTGCCCGATATAGAGGTGGCAGAAGCCACCGATCAGGCCCATGCCGTACATCTGTCCCGCCTTCTCCTCGAAGCGGCGGATCAGCAGCATGTCGCGATAGTATCGGAGGAGATCTTCAGTGGATGCTTTGGGGGATTCGGGCGCTTGCTGCTTGCTGCTGCGGCGTCGGGTCGTTGCCAAGAGCTCCTCCCGCGATTGGAGCGGCCTCTTCGGGCCGCCGGTCGTTTCGTCGGGATAGAACTAGCGGCGTGGAGCCGAGGTTGCAAGCGACTGTGGTGCAACGGCTTGTTTCAACTCGCGAATCCGGAATTAACCGAATTGAAGTTAATAGCCGCCGAATCAGGGTCTTACGGGTGAGGTTTCAGGCGATGTCGTGGGAAGCGCAACACTGCCGCGCGGCTGGAGAATAACGACTTCGTCCGGGCGGGTGTAATTCAGCAGCCGCCGCGCCCGCTCGTCCAGCATGTCGGGATCGAGGCTGCCCGGGCGGAGCAGCGAGGCCCGGTGGTCCAGCGTCGTCCGCTCGCCGCGGACTTGGTCCAGCACGAGCTCGGCCTGCTGGATCTCGCTCTGGAGGCGGGACTGGGCGATGAAGCCCCGGTCGCCATAGATCGCGTGGTAGACGAAATAGGTGAGGACGCCCATGCCGACCACCTGCCACGCGGCGTGGCGGGCGATCCGATTCAGGTTGTCCGCGAAGCTGTCCATGGTGCTCATGGCACCGATGGAATCACGGCCCGCCATGCCGGTCAACGCGAACGTCGCCGTCGGTGCCGGTTCCCGGGAAATGTTGCAAAAAGGACTGGTCAGCGGGGGGGAACGAAGCGCTTGTCGGCCGCGGCGCCGAGACGCGCCTCGACCACGGCGCGGATGCGCGCCTCGACCTCGTCGGCCGGCGCGTCGGCGTCCACGACGGCGCAGCGTCCGGGCTCGCGCGCGGCCAGGTCCAGGAAGCCGGCGCGCAGGCGCTCGTGGAAATCCGTTCCCATGCGCTCGTAGCGGTCCTCGCCGGCGCCGCGGCCGCGCGCACGCGCCATGCCGGTCGCGACCGGCAGGTCGAGGACGACCGTCAGGTCGGGACGGAAATCGCCGATGGCGAGTTCGTGCATGCGGACGACCAGGTCGCGGCCCAGCCCGTGGCCATAGCCCTGGTAGGCGACCGAGCTGTCCGCGAACCGGTCGGACAGCACCCAGCGCCCGGCATCGAGGGCCGGGCGCACCTTGCGGAGCAGGTGGTCGCGGCGGGCGGCCAGATGGAGCAGCAGCTCGGTCATCGGGTCCCAGCGGCCGGGTTCGCCCGAAACCAGCAACCCGCGGATTTCCTCCGCGCCCGGCGATCCCCCGGGCTCGCGCGTCGCGACGACGTCGATGCCGCGCGCCGCCAGGACCGCGGCCAGCCGGCGGAGCTGCGTGCTCTTGCCGGCCCCCTCGCCGCCTTCCAGCGTGATGAAGCGGCCGCGCTCCACGATCAGTCCGACGTCCCGGCGAGCAGGTGCATGGCCGCCGCGCCGATGCGCCCGAACGGGCCGAGCCGTTCGACGTCCGCCGCGGCGAGCAGCGGGATCTCCCGCGTGCCGATGCCGGGGCCCTCGATCACGAGGACGCCCACCTGCGTGCCGCTCGCGACGGGTGCCGCCACCGGTTCGTCGAGCCGGGCGGTCACCTTCAGGCCGTCGCGCTCCTTGCGGTTCATGGTGACCATCAGGTCCTCGCCGACCGTGACCGGCACCGCCGCCGCCTTGCCCATCCAGACCGAGGCCATCTCGACCTGCTCGCCCTTGCGGAACAGTGGATAGGAGTCGAACTCGCGGAAGCCCCATTCGATGATCCGCGCCGACTCGTCCGCCCTCGCCTGCATGTCCGGCAGTCCGTTGACGACCAGCACCAGCCGCCTGCCGTTGCGCTCCGCGGAAGCCGTGAGGCCGTAGCCGGCCGCCTCGGTGTGGCCGGTCTTCAGCCCGTCCACGCCCATGTTCCTGTAGAGCAGCGGGTTGCGGTTGCCCTGCTTGATGTCGTGATAGGTGAACTCGGTCTCGGAGTAGTAGTGATAGAATTCCGGGAAATCGCGAATGATATGCTGGGCGAGAAGGGCAAGGTCATGCGCGGTCGAGTAGTGGTCGTCGTCCGGCCAGCCGGTCGCGTTCATGAAGTTGCTGTCGTTCATGCCGAGTTCCTGGGCCCGCTTCGTCATGCGGGTCGCGAATTCCTCCTCGGTCCCGGCGAGCCCTTCCGCAAGGACGATGGAGGCGTCGTTGCCGGACTGGATGATGACGCCGCGGATCAGGTCCTCCACCCGGATCTGGTTCCCGAGCTCCGTGAACATCTTCGATCCCTGCATGCGCCAGGCGCGCTCGCTGACCGGAAGCGTGTCGTCCAGCGACAGGCGGCCCTCCTTGATCGCGTCGAACACCATGTACATCGTCATGATCTTGCTCATGGACGAGGTCGGCATGCGCTCGTCGGCGTTCTTCTCGAGCAGGACGGTGCCGGAGGTGATGTCGACGAGGACCGCCTGCTTGGCGATGGTGTCGAGCGTCGCCGCCCTCGACGGCCCCACCGCGCCGGCCGCCGCCACCACGGCTGCCACCATCACGACCCAAACGCACCGGACGAGTTTCATACCGCCACCTCTACCATTCACTCTCGAATCGCGCGCATGCCGCCCGGATAGTCTGCCGGTTCGGCCAGAATATGGCACGGACGCCGTCAGTCCACGACGACCTGCGCCCCGTTCACCCCGGCCGCGACGACGCTGCCGAGCATGCTGTCGGCCTGCTCCACCCCCGATAGCGGCCCCAGCCTGACGCGGAAGATCTGCGTGTCGCCGACCATGACCGGATCGATGCGGGCCGGGCCGATGGAGGTAAGCCGCGCCCGGAGCCGGTTCGCGTTCTCGAACACGGAGAACGCCCCCGCCTGGACATAGACGTCGCGCCGCGTGGCGTCGACCGGCAGCTGCGCCACGACGGCCGCGGGCAGGAAGCGGCCGTCCGGCTCCGTCCGTCCGGCGACGAGGTCCGTCAGTGCCGGGGCACCCCGGCCCGACGCCTGCGGGGATGCCGGGGCGCCGTCCCTCTCGACCGCCATGCGCGGGGCGGCCATCGCCGCCGGCGACCCGTCGCTCGCCACTCCCTGCCGGGTGGCGGTCGACGGCACCATCTGGAGCGCCGCCGCTGCCGCCCGGCTTTCCTGCGCCAGCAGCGTGACGCGGACCTTCGCCGCGCCGAGCGCGGGCACGGCCAGAAGCTCCGCCGCGCGCGCCGACACCTCGATGATCCGGCCCGGCGTGGCGGTGCCCCGGTCGTTGACGCGAACGATGACGGTGCGCCCGTTGTCCAGGTTCGTCACGCGCACGAGGCTCGGAAGCGGCAGCGTCTTGTGGGCGGCGGTCAGTTCGCCCGGATCGAAGGCTTCGCCGTTGGCCGTGTGGGACGGGTGCCTGTCCGGCGGATAGGTCGTCGCGATGCCGGTCGCGTCGTAGCCGTAGTCCTCGGCGGGGTAGTACCAGACCCCCTGCGCCTCGTAGGGCTGCCCGACCAGGTACACGGGCTTGCGGTCCGGGATCTGCTTGACCGCGTGCGCGACGAGGCGCGCCTCGGCGCAGGAGCCCAGGACCAGGAGGGCCGCGACCGCCATGACCGCTCTCCGGCCGCGCCGTTTCGCCATCGCGCTTGCACGCCTTTCATTCGGTGACGACACGGGGGCCCTCCTATCGGCCGATGCGGTCGGCCAGCAGCCCGACCGCGGTGGCGAAGTAGAGGGAGCGGTTCCAGCGCAGGACCGCATCGTAGTTGGCATAGACCAGGAACGCCCGCCCGCCGGCGCCGTCGGGCAGGATCAGGGACGCGGCGAGGTCGGCCTGCGGCAGGTCGGACCCGTCGGGCCTGCGGACGCCGAGGCGCTGCCATTCGCCGAGCGCGCGCTCCGTCCCGGCCGCCGCGGCCCCGGCTCCGGCCCTGGCCAGGGAGACGTCGAACCCGGAGGGCAGGCGCACCTCCCTGCCCCAGGTCCAGCGGCCGTCCCAGCCGCTCGCCTTCAGATAGTTCGCGGCCGATGCCGCGACGTCCGGCAGCGTCCCCCAGATGTCGCGCCGCCCGTCCCCGTCATAGTCCACGGCATGGCGCAGGAAGCTCGACGGCATGAACTGGCACTGCCCCATGGCGCCCGCCCAGGAGCCGCGCATGTCGCGGCGCGCGACATGCCCCTGGTCGAGGATTTCCAGCGCATCCAGCAGTTCGGTGCGGAAATAGGCGCTTCTGCGTCCGTCATGCGCCAGGGTCGCCAGTGCGGCGATCACGTCGAACCCGCCGGTGTTGCGGCCGAAATCCGTCTCGATGCCCCAGAGCGCCACGACGAAGCGGCCGGGCACGCCATACTCCTGCCCGACGCGGGCGAAGAGGTCGCGGTGCCGGCGGAACAGGTCGCGCCCCCGCGCGACCCGCGAGTCGGTCACGACGCGGGCCAGGTACTGCTCGAAGCGCATCGTGCGCTCCGGCTGCTTCCGGTCGAGTTCGACCACCCTGGGCACCGGGGCCAGTCCCGTCAGCGCCGCGTCGAGCGTCGCGGCCGACACGCCCCGTGCCGCCGCCTCGGCGCGGAGCCCCGCGAGCCAGTCCGGAAAGCCGTCGTCCGCCAGCGCGGTGGCGCCGAAGGACGCGGCCAGGAGTGCCGCCGCCAGCGCGCGGCGCAGGAACGGTCCGGCCGGGCCCCGGCCCCGCCTCCTCACTCCTCCGCCGCTCCCAGCGCCCGTCATCGCGTTCCCCACGCCGCATCGAGGAGTGGTTGTGCCACACCGCCGGAGGCGGAGCAACCCGACCGGATTAACCATTCAGCCTTTGTCACGGCCCCCGGACCGCCCCCTTGCCTTTCGCCGACCGCATCCGTTCGCAACGATGCCCGAGGGGACGCCCGAAGGGAAGGAGGTCTCGACGGTCCGAAGTACCTGGAACATGCCGGTCCCTCAAACGGAGGAGGTCCGCCACTCACTCCATCCCGGCGCGTTAACTACGGCAGGAAGGTCGACCGCCTGAGACACCGTGGAACCCTATATGACTTGCAGACAGCCTCCGAACCGGTTTCCCCGGGTCACCGTTCTCCTTGCCGGGCTGACGGCCGCGATCCTCGCCGCCCAGCCTCCGGGCATCTCCAGCCCCCTGTCGATCGCCCAGGCGCATGCCGACGACGAAGGCGGCGGCGACCGGGGAGGTGGCCGGGGCGGCGGCCACGGCCAGGGAGGTGAAGGGAGGGGTGGCGACAGAGGGGGTGGCAGAGGGGGCGGCCTGGGTGGCGGCCTGGGCGGTGACATCGGAGGCGGCTTGGGCGGTGGCCTCGGGGGAGGCCTGGGCGGTGGCCTTGGCGGCGACATCGGAGGCGGACTCGGGGGCGGTGGCGGCTCGCCCGGCGGCGGCGGCGGGAACGGCGGCGGCGGGAACGGCGGCGGCGGGAACGGTGGCGGCGGGAACGGTGGCGGCGGGAACGGCGGCGGCGGGAACGGCGGTGACGGCGGTGTCGGGTCGGGCGCCGGTAACTCCGGTCAGGGCGGATCCTCCGGAAGCGGGGGCGGCGCATCGCCCGGCGGCGATGCCGGTACGGATGCCGGTACGGATGCCGGTACCGGCGCCAACGGCGGCGGCAACGGTGGCGAAGGACCGGCTGGCGGCAGCATCGGCGTTAGCGACGATCCCGAGACACAGGCCGCGCTCGAACGGATGGGAAACCGGGACGCGCGCGAGAGGGTGGAGCCGGTCGACCGGCCGGTCCCTTGGGCGGCGCTCGCACCCGGGCATTCGGATGCGCGCAGCGCCTGGGCGTCGATAGACGGCCCGGCCGAAGGGCGCCCGCGTGCCCCGGCGCAGCTCGACCTCGTCTCCGAGGACGAGGAGGTCGACGCCATCATGTCGGGCTGGGAATGAAGGGCATGGGGATGAAGAAGACCGCCGCAAGGCGCCGCGCCGCGCTGGGGAGCGCCCTCCTGCTCTGCCTGGCGGCGACCGGTTGCGCGCTCGTTCAGCCGGAGCCCGAGGGGCTCTACGACCTCGTGGGCGGGCGCGAGCAGGTGCTGGCCGCCGCCACCCGGCAACAGGCCCTGGAATACCTGCCCCGGCGCGCCAGCATGGAATGGCGCGCCTCCGACGGCCGGTCGGCCGGCCGGATCACGCCGACCCGTACCTTCAGGGCGCCCGACGGCCGCTACTGCCGGGAGTTCGACGAGCGCGTCGTGGCCGGCGCCTTCACCGACACGTTCCGGGACGTCCGCTGCCGCACCGCGGATGGTCGCTGGCTGCTGCCGCTCGGCCCGGCCTCCTGAGAGACCGGGCCGACCCGGTCATCCCAGGCGCGCGAGCGCTTCGGCCAGCTTGGCGCGCGCCGCCTCGGCTTCGGCTCGGCGTTCGCGTTGCTCCTCGACGACCTCCTCCGGAGCGCGGGACACGAAGTTCGGGTTGCCGAGCTTCTGGTCCAGCTTCGCGATCTCCGAGGCCAGCTTCTCGATGTCGCGGGCAAGCCGCTGGCGCTCCTGGTCGAGGTCGATGATCCCCGCGAGCGGCAGGATCAGCCCCGCCTCGTCCAGGACGGTCTGGACCGAGCCTTCCGGCGGCGCCCCGTCCGCAACCTCGGCCGACGCGAGCCGCGCCATGCGCAGGATGACGTCGCGATGCGTCTCGATCCTGCGCCTCGTCTCCGGGCCGGCATCCCGCAGCAGGAGCGGTATCTGCGCCGAAGCCGGCACGTTCATCTCCGCGCGGACCGTGCGCACCGTCGAGATCAGCCGGACCACCCAGTCCAGCTCGGCGGCCGCGGACGGATCGACGAGGTCCGCGCCGAGGTCGGGCCAGCGCTCCGACATCAGGAGCCCCCGCTTGCCGCCTTGCGGGCCGGAGCCGAGCTGCTGCCACAGCTCTTCGGTGATGAAGGGCATCAGCGGATGCAGGAGGTGGAGCACGCGGTCCAGCACCCAGGCAGTGGTCGCCCGCGTCTCCGCCTTCGCGGCCTCGTCGTCGCCGTTCAGGATCGGCTTGGTGAACTCGAGGTACCAGTCGCAGAAGGTGTCCCAGGTGAACTGGTACAGGACGCCGGCCGCATCGTTGAAACGGAACGCGTCCAGGGCCTCGGCCGAGCGGCGCGCCGCGTCCGCAAGGGCGCCGACGATCCAGCGGTTGGTGGTGTGCTTCACCGCCGCCGGATCGTACCCGGCCGCGAGGGCGCAGCCGTTCATCTCGCAGTAGCGCGCGGCGTTCCAGAGCTTGGTGGCGAAGTTGCGGTAGCCTTCAACCCTGCCGACCGCCAGCTTGATGTCCCTGCCCTGTGCCGCCATCGCCGCGAGGGTGAACCGCAGGGCGTCGCAGCCGTACTCGTCGATCAGCTCGAGCGGATCGATGACGTTGCCCTTGGACTTGGACATCTTCTGCCCGCGCTCGTCGCGGACGAGGGCGTGGATGTAGATCTCCCGGAACGGCACGTCCCCCATGAAATGGAGACCCATCATCATCATCCGGGCGACCCAGAAGAAGATGATGTCGAAGCCGGTGACCA
Source organism: Arenibaculum sp. (assembly GCF_035998295.1). NCBI lineage: Bacteria > Pseudomonadati > Pseudomonadota > Alphaproteobacteria > Rhodospirillales > Azospirillaceae > Arenibaculum > Arenibaculum sp. The sequence goes on from NZ_DASYHS010000070.1 coordinate 31,402, forward strand.
GCACGTCCGTGGGGTAGTAGCGCTCCAGCTCCGGCGTCCGCTGCGGCCAGCCGAGGGTCGAGAACGGCCACAGGGCGGAAGAGAACCAGGTGTCGAGGACGTCGGGGTCGCGTTCCAGCGGGACGCGCTCGCCGTAGTGGCGCTCCGCCGCCGCCTCGGCCTCGGCCTGCGTCTTCTCGACGAAGACGGCGCCGTCCGGGCCGTACCAGGCCGGAATCTGATGCCCCCACCAGATCTGGCGGCTGATGCACCAGGGCTGGATGTTGCGCATCCATTCGAAATACGTGTTCTCCCACTGCCGCGGCACGAAGCGGGTGCGCCCCTGCTCCACCGCCTCGATCGCCGGCCGGGCCAGCGTCTCGGCATCGACGTACCACTGGTCCGTCAGCCACGGCTCGATCACCATGCCGGACCGGTCGCCATGGGGAAGCATGTGCGTGTGGGGTTCGACCTTCTCGAGCAGGCCGAGCGCCTCGATGTCGGAGACGATCCGCTTGCGGGCCTCGTAGCGGTCCAGCCCGCGATACGCCTCGGGCACGTCGCCGGCGATCCGCGCATCGCGGTCGAGGACGTTGATCATGTCCAGCCCGTGGCGCTTGCCGACCTCGAAGTCGTTGAAGTCGTGGGCGGGCGTGATCTTGACCGCGCCCGACCCCGTCTCGGGGTCCGCGTACTCGTCGGCGACGATCGGGATCAGCCGGCCGACCAGCGGCAGGCGGACGAACTTGCCGACCAGGTCGCGGTAGCGCTCGTCCTCGGGATGGACCGCGACGGCGGTGTCGCCCAGCATCGTTTCCGGCCGGGTCGTCGCGACGGTGATGAAGCGCTCGGGATCGTCCGCCAGCGGATAGCGGAAATGCCAGAGGTTGCCCTTCACCTCCCGCGATTCCACCTCGAGGTCGGAGATCGCCGTGTGCAGCTTGGGGTCCCAGTTGACGAGGCGCTTGTCCTTGTAGATCAGCCCCTGCCGGTGCAGGGTCACGAACACCTCGACGACCGCCTCGGACAGGCCCTCGTCCATCGTGAAGCGCTCGCGCGGCCAGTCCGGCGACGCCCCGAGCCGGCGGAGCTGGCGCGTGATCGTGCCGCCCGACTCGCCCTTCCACGCCCAGACCGCGTCGATGAACGCGTCCCGGCCGAGGTCGTGCCGGGTCTTGCCCTCCTTGGCGAGGTTCCGCTCGACGACCATCTGCGTCGCGATGCCGGCATGGTCGGTGCCGGGCTGCCAGAGGGCGTCCCTGCCCTTCATGCGCTGGTAGCGGGTCAGCACGTCCTGGAGCGTGAAGGTCAGCGCATGCCCCATGTGCAGGCTGCCGGTCACGTTCGGCGGCGGCATCATGATCGTGTAGGGCGCGGCGTTCGCCCCTACGTCCGCCGAGAACGCCCCCGACGCTTCCCACTGCTGGTAATGCTTCGCTTCGACGTCGCCGGGCCGGTAGGTCTTGTCCAGCATCGCTGAACCCTTCGCTGCTTTCGGTAGGTGCTTGCGCAAAAAGGAACGGCCGCCGCGCCTTTCGGTTCGGCGGCCGTCCGTAACGGAACGGGTCAGCCGCCCTGGGCGCGGCGTACCATCTTCTCGATCTCGCGTTGGACCATGCGCTCGACGATCGGCGGCAGGTTCTCGTCGAGCCAGTCGCGCATCATGGGGCGCAGCATGTCCTTGACGATGTCCTCGAGCGTCGGACCACCGGAATGGAGCGGGAGCGAGCGGCCGCCGAGACTGCTGTGGAGCTGGGCGAAGGCGGCGCTCGCGGCGGCCGCCGCGGGCGGCGAGACCAGGTCCTCGTCCGGGAAATCCGCGCGGCGCTCCGGCTCCGGCTCGGGCCGTCTCTCGGGGGGCTGGGCGAAGAAATCGTCCAGGTTGTCCATGTCGATCTGAGGTTCCGGCTCCGGCGCGGGCGGCGCGGGCTCGTCCCAGTCGTCGTCGAGGTCGACGACGGACCCGTCGTCCTTGACCATCTGGGTCAGTTCGAGAACGTCCTCGTCCATCCGCATGGGTTCGGCGACCCGGATGTCCTCGGGGACGGCCGACGGCGGCATGGGCATGGGCTCGGGCGCGCGGTCCGGAACCGGTTCGGACTTGGCCTCGACCTCGTTGTCCTCGGAAATGATGCGCCGGATGGAGGCAAGGATCTCCTCCATCGACGGTTCTTGCTGGGACCTTGTGTCACTCATCGAAGCGCATTCCCGCGGGCCCTGAGGTAATCCATGAGCCTAGAGCAGAAGTGGTAAAAAGGCCACAAGCTTGATCGGCGGCCATATGACTCCCGGATGCGGCTTCCCGTCCGGGCCCCCTCACTCCGGCAGATCCGTGCCGTACCACTTGTCCCGGACCGCACGGTAGTAGTCCTCGTGGTCGTAATATTCCACGGGGAGGCCGAGCTGGCGCGCCGTAAGCTGCCCGATCGCCGCGAGGATCTGGAAGGTCGCGACGATCTCGTCGCGTTGCGCACGCACGAGGCTGACGCGCGCGTCGAGCAGCTCCTGCTCCGCGTCGAGGATGTCGAGCGCCGTGCGGGCGCCGACGGCCGCTTCCTGGCGCACGCCCTCCAGGGCGATATCGGCCGCCTCGACCTGCGTCTGCCGGGAGCGGATGCCGGCCTGCCCGGTCGTCAGCGCCTCCCAGGCGCGAATCGCGTTCTCGATGGACTGGCGGCGCGATTCCTCGATCTCGATCCGCCGCCGGCCGGCCTCGTGCTTAGCCTCGCGCACGCGCGACGAAACCGCGCCCGACTGGTACAGCGGGATCGTCACCTGCGCCGTGATGCTGGCCACGTCGCTCCGGTCGATGCCGGTCTGCGGTTCCCAGTTGCGGCCCACCGCGCCGCGCAGGCCGACCTCCGGCAACATCTCGCCGCGAACCTGATCGACCGCGTCGAGGGCGGCGCGCTCGGAGAACTGCGCCGCGACCACCGAGGGGTTGTTGCTCTGCGCGAGCGTGATCGTCTCCTCGAGCGAGGCCGGCAGTTCGAACCGCAGCACCGGGGAGTCAAGCTCGCCGGGGGGCGTGCCGACCACGCGGGCGAACACGGCCCGGCTCGCCTGCAGCAGGCCCTCAGCCTGGATGCGGTCGGAGACCGCGCGGGCGAGGCGCGCATCCGCCTGGCTCACGTCGGTACGGGTTATCTCGCCGACGGAGAAGCGGTCGCGGAACGCTTCCAGCTGGCGCTCGAGGACCTGCACGTTGCTGATGTTCAGCTCGACGACGGCCTGGTCGCGCACGACGTCGAGATAGGCCGTCGCCGCGTCGAGCAGGATGCTCTGCTCGGTGGACAGAAGCGCCGCGCGCTGGGCCTGGACGAGGTTCTCGGCCCGATTCGTCGCCGCCACCGTGCGCCCGCCGCGATACAGCGGCTGCGTGACGGCGATGCCGACGCTGGCCGGCCGGGTCGTGCGGTCGACAGTCCCGGTGGCGGCGCGGGCGTTCTGGTCCTGCCAGCCGATGCTGGCATTGGCCTCCGCGCTCGGCCGGTAGCCGGAAAGCGCCTGCGGGACGAGCTCGTCCGTCGCCCGGAGCTGCGCGCGCTGCGCCTCGATCGTCGGGTTGCCGAGATAGGCTTGGGCCAGCGCCTCCTCGAGGGACTGCGCGGAGGCCGCCGAGGCGAAGGACAGGGCACCGAGGCCGGCGCCGACCATGACGGCCAGCCGGCGGGCGGTGGCGGAAATCGCCTTCTTGTTCATCAATACACCTGCATGCTCGGATCGACTTCCCGGGCCCAGGCGTCGATGCCGCCCCGGACGTTCGTCGCATTGTCGAAGCCGTTCTGCCGAAGCCACGCCGTGGCGTGGGCGCTGCGCCCACCGTGATGGCAGAGCACCGCGAGCGGCCGGTCGCGCGGAAGCTCGTCGACACGGTCGGGGACGGTCTGGAGCGGCACGTCGATGCTGCCCTCGATGTGGCAGATCTCCCGCTCCCAGGGTTCGCGGACGTCGAGGATCGCGAGCGGCGCGCCCTGCTCCTTCAGCTTCCGCAGATCGGCCACGCCGATCTCCGTTGGAATCGTGCCGGCCATTTCCTCTCCTCCAACCGCTTCGATCACGAAGATAGGTCCGGGCCGGCGGGCCCGGATCAGAACTCGAACGCCGGCTTCGGCTGGAAGCCCGGCAACATGGGTGTCCCGGCCTCGAAGATGATCCGGCTGGAGACCACGCCGCTCACCTTGCGGAAGATGCGGGCCTCGCCCAGGCGGCCCTTGGGAGCCACGACCGTGACGAGCCGTCCGCCTTCGGCAAGCTGGTCGAGGATCGTGGCCGGGATTTCGGCGACCGCCCCGTCGATCAGGATCACGTCGTAGGGCGCCTGGTCCGCGTAGCCGCCGGTCAGCGGCGCCTCCACGACGACGGCGTTGTCGGCCCCGAGCTCGCTCAGCACTTCCGTCGCGCGGGCGGCGAGCTCCGGGTCCTCCTCGACCGCGACGACGGTCGCCGCCAGCCGCGAGAGGATGGCCGCCGCGTAGCCCGTGCCGCAGCCGATGTCGAGGGCGATGTCGGTTCTGCGGACGCCCGCCTCCTGGAGCAGGCGCGCCAGCACCATCGGCTCCATCAGATAGCGCCCGGGCGCTACCTGGATGTCCTCGTCCACATAGGCGATGCCCCTTGCCGCCTTCGGCACGAACTGCTCGCGCGGCACGGCCTTCAGGGCGCCGACGAGCGCATCGTCCGTGACCTTGTTGACGCGGATCTGCCCCTCCACCATGTGGAAGCGGGCGGCGGAATAATCGGGCATGGCTTGTACGCGTACGGTGTGGTTGTGCCTGGGCGCCGCGATCGCCGATCGGCAGAAGCGGGCAACGCGTATATATCCGGGCTGGACCGCGAACACAACGGCGGGACCGACATTTACCCGCACTTTCGTGGCCGGCGGCGCCGTGCGGCCCGTCGGCCGGCTTGACCCCCGATGGCCGGAAAGCTATAAGGTGCGCTCCCGCGGGGGGCCGAGCGCTCCCTTCGGATGGCGCGGTGGCAGAGTGGTGATGCAACGGACTGCAAATCCGTGAACCCGGGTTCGATTCCCGGCCGTGCCTCCAGCAGCGCCGTGAAGGCGCCGGGACCGGGAGCGGGGCTCCCGCCGCAGCTCTCCTCCTGCCCCTCCCTTTCTCCTTAATTTCCACTGAAAGCGGCTCTCTCCCTCCGCCACAATGACGTGTCGGCGCGTTTGCACGCGCAACCGGATGCGGGGGATACGATGATGAAGAGCGCGCCGCACGTACCCGTACCCGTCGTCGGCGCGGTCGCCGCGGCGGTCGTCGCGGCGTTCGCCATCCTGCTGGTGGAGGTCGCCGCCGACGGCCCGGCCCTGCCGGACAAGACGAGGCCGCTCATCCTGATGCCGCACCCGAAGGGCTGAGCTTCCGCCGCCGGGCGGCGTCAGTCGACGGTGTCGTTCGGCTTACCCTTCGCCATGTCCTGCATGTTCTGCATCGAGAACGCTTTGATCTCGGCGTCGACCTCGTCCCGGCGTCTGGCATCGGCGCTGCCCGCAGGCGCGTCGCGCAGCCTGTGATACTCCTGCATGGCGCGTTCGAGTTCCGCCTCGTCGCGTATGGGCATGGTGATTCCCCGGCATCGTTTTCGTGTCCTTGAAACGATGCCGCCGGCCCGATGTTGCGGCGGCTCGCCGCGCGCCCGGCCTTCCGGCCACGCGTCCAGGCCGGGGAGGCATCGGCGCATGCGCGACTTTTGGTGGTAAATCCGGTTGCGTGCGGATACCATCCCATCCGCGGACTACCCACCCGCCTCGACGGCCCGGCCGGAGCGACGTCCACAGGTATCGACGAATGCGACAACACAAGAACGTAGCCAACGAGATCGACGTACACGTCGGTCAGCGTCTCCGATTGCGGCGCATGCTCAAGGGGATAAGCCAGGAGCGGCTTGGCGAGAAGCTCGGCCTGACCTTCCAGCAGATCCAGAAATACGAGCGCGGCATCAACCGCATCGGGGCGAGCCGGCTCTATGAAATCGCCCAGATCCTGGACGTTCCCATCGGCTACTTCTTCGAAGAAATGCCCGAACAGGTTGCGGCGCTGGCGGATGCGCATCACGACGGGCGCGCAAGTTGGGCGTACCGGAGGCCCTTCGATTCAGACGTGCTGATCTCACGCGAAACCACGTCGCTGCTGCGCGCGTTCCAACGGATAAGGGAACCGGAAGTCCGCCGCCGCACGCTGGAGTTGTTGCGCGTCCTGGCGGATCGACCGCAGGCGGACTGAACCCGCCTCGCCAACGGCCCCGTGATCGGCTAAACCGTGATTCCGCGATGCGCGCCACGGGGAAAGCCATGCCGGACCGGAACGTCGACATCCTGCAGAAGAAGACGCTGTTCCAGGGCTACTTCCGCATCGACTCCTACCGGGTGCGGCACCGGAAGTTCGACGGCGGCTGGAGCGAGGCGATCGAGCGCGAGGTGTTCGAGCGCGGGCATGCCGCAGCCGTCCTGCCTTACGACCCGGACCGCGACGCCGTGGTCCTGATCGAGCAGTTCCGCGTCGGGGCGCTGGCGGCGGGCCGCCACCCGTGGATGCTGGAGGTGGTCGCCGGCATGGTCGAAGAAGGAGAGACGCCCGAAGCCGTGGCCCGGCGCGAGGCGGTCGAGGAGGCGGGCTGCCGGATCGGCGAGCTGGTCGGGATCGCCGATTTCCTGGCCAGCGCCGGCGCCAGTTCCGAGACGATCAGGCTCTATTGCGGGCGCATCGATTCCACCGGGGCGGGCGGCGTGTTCGGGCTGGCCGAGGAGAACGAGGACATCCGGGTCCGCGCGATGCCCGCAGACGAGGCGATCGCCCTGCTGGACGGCGGAACGCTGGTGAATGCACCGGTGATCATCGCGCTTCACTGGCTCGCGCGCCGCCGCGAGGAACTCCGGCGGCTCTGGGCCGGACTGCCTTCGCCCCAATCGCCCCAATCGCCTTGATCGCCTGCGGATCGCGGGGCTAGTCTCCGCACGCCCGACCCTTTGTCCGATCCCCTGGCGGGCCCCATCCTCTGGTGGAGTAAGCGACCGTGGACGTCCGTGACGGGTTCATCGACAGCATCGGAAACACGCCGCTGATCCGGCTCAAGGGTCCGTCGGAGATGACGGGCTGCGAGATACTGGGCAAGGCGGAGTTCCTGAACCCCGGCGGTTCGGTGAAGGACCGCGCCGCGATCGCGATCGTGCGCGATGCCGAGCAGCGCGGCGCGCTGCGCCCGGGCGGAGTGATCGTCGAAGGCACCGCCGGCAATACGGGCATCGGCCTCGTGCTCGTGGGCAACGCGCTGGGCTACCGGACCGTGATCGTGATGCCGGAGACGCAGAGCCGCGAGAAGAAGGACATGCTCAGGCTCTGCGGCGCCGATCTCCGGCTCGTGCCCGCCGCGCCCTACAGCAATCCCGGAAACTACGTCCACGTCTCCGAACGCCTCGCCGCGGAGCTGAACGGGCAGGAACCCAACGGCGCGGTCTGGGCCAACCAGTTCGACAATACCGCCAACCGCCTCGGGCATTACCGGACGACCGGCCCGGAGATCTGGGCGCAGACCGGCGGCAGGATCGACGCCTTCACCTGTGCGGTCGGCACCGGCGGCACCCTTGCCGGCGTCGGCATGGCGCTGAAGGAGAAGAACCCCGGCATCCGCATCGTCCTCGCCGACCCGATGGGCTCCGCCCTCTACAACCACTATGCCCATGGGGAGCTGAAGTCGGAGGGCAGCTCGATCACGGAGGGGATCGGCCAGGGCCGCATCACCCGCAACCTCGAGGGGGCGCCGATCGACGGCCAGGTCCGCATCACCGACGAGGAGGCGCTGCCCCTGCTCTTCCGCCTCCTGAAGGAGGAGGGATTGTGCCTGGGCGGCTCCAGCGGCATCAACGTGATGGCGGCGATCCGGGTCGCGCGCGAGCTCGGGCCCGGGCACACGGTGGTCACGGTCCTGTGCGACTACGGCACCCGCTACCACTCCAAGCTCTTCAACCCCGAGTTCCTGCGCGCCAAAGCGCTTCCCGTCCCCGCCTGGCTGGACGAATAGGAGAGGACCCGCACCGCCCATGACCCTGGTATTCCGCGAAGACCCCTATGCGAGGAGCTGCGCCGCGTCCGTCACCGCGGTCGACGAGCGCGGCATCCGTCTCGACGCGACGGTGTTCTATCCCACCGGCGGCGGCCAGCCCGGCGATACCGGCGTGCTGCGCTGGCCGGGCGGCGAGACGCGCATCCGCGACACGGTCAAGGGGGACGGGCCGGACGAGGTGATCCACGTCCCCGAGCAGGGCGACCCGCTGCCCGCGACGGGCACGCGCGTCGAGGCGGAGATCGACTGGGAGCGGCGGCACGCGCTGATGCGCATGCACACCTGCCTCCACCTCCTGTGCGCCGCGGTTCCGGGCCAGGTGACCGGCGGCCAGGTCGGGGCGGACCGCAGCCGGCTCGACTTCAACGTGCCGTCCGGCAGCCTGGACGGCGACGCGATCGAAGCCGCCCTCAACGCGCTGGTCGCCGCCGACCATCCCGTGCGCTCGCGCTGGATCACGGACGCGGAACTGGACACGCGTCCGGAACTGGTGCGCACGATGTCGGTCAAGCCGCCTACCGGCGCCGGCCGCGTCCGCCTGCTCGAGATCGGGGACGTCGACCTCCAGCCCTGCGGCGGCACCCATGTCCGCTCGACCGGCGAGATCGGCGCGGTCAAGGTCGCCAAGATCGAGAACAAGGGCAAGCAGAACCGGCGCGTCGTCGTCGTCCTGGAAAGCCGATGACCAAGGGAGGCACGGATATGGCTTCATCGACCTCGTCCCAGTCCCAGTCCCAGTCCCCGGCCGCAATCGTCGGCACGCAGTGGCTGGCCGAGCATCTCAACGATCCCGCGGTGCGGGTCGTCGACGGGACCTACTGTCTGCCGATGCTGAAGCGCGACGCGCGCGCTGAATACGATGCGCGCCACATACCCGGCGCCGTGTTCTTCGACATCGACGCGGTCTCCGACCGGTCCAGCGCCCTGCCCCACATGCTGCCCGACGCGCAGGCCTTCGCCGCCGCGGCGTCCGCCGTCGGCCTCGGGGACGGCGTCCGCGTCGTCGTCTACGACAGCCATGGCCTGATGAGCGCGGCGCGCGTCTGGTGGATGTTCCGGGTCTTCGGCCACGACGACGTCGCGGTCCTCGACGGCGGGTTGCCGAAATGGCTGGCCGAGGGCCGCCCCGTCGACGGCGTGCCGGTCGTGCCGCAGCCGCGCCCGTTCACCGCACGCCCGAACCCGGCACTGGTCCGCGACGCCGCGGCACTCCAGGCCAACCTGTCCTCGGGCCGCGACCAGGTGCTCGACGCACGCGCCGCCGGGCGCTTCACCGGCGACGAGGAGGAGGTGTGGCCGGGCCGCCGGCGCGGGCACATCCCCGGTGCGTCGAACCTGCCGTTCACCGAGCTGCTCGACCCGGAAACGAAGGTGCTGCTGCCCCCCGACCGGCTCGCGGCGCGGTTCGCGCAGGCCGGCATCGCCCCCGGACGCCCGCTCGTCGCCTCGTGCGGCAGCGGCATCACGGCCTGCGTCCTCGCGCTGGGCATGCACCTGCTCGGCCGGCCCGAGGTGGCGGTCTATGACGGTTCATGGGCCGAATGGGGCCAGCGGGACGATCTGCCGGTGGAGACCGGGCCCGCACGCCGATGAAGGAGAAGGAGAAGCCGAAGCTCAAGCTCGTGCGGGACGCCCCTCCCGGCAAGCTGCGCGTCGTCGTGACCTATCTGGAGCTGACCGGCGGCACGGTCGGAGCGCAGGTCGCCCGCCGGACCCCGGCCGAGAAGATCGCGCTCCTGCGCGCGGAACGCCCTCCCCTGTCCTACTATCGCTATCTCTACGCGGCGGTCGGGGAACCGTGGCTCTGGTACGAGCGCCGCCGGCTGTCCGATCCCGAGCTGGCCGCCGTGATCCACGATCCGGCGGTCGAGATCTACGTCCTGTACAAGTCCGGCGTCCCCGCCGGCTTCGCGGAGATCGACCGCCGGTCGGGGCGTACGGTCGAACTGCAGTATCTCGGCCTCGTGCCGGACTTCATCGGAAGCGGGCTCGGGTCGCGGCTGCTCGGCTGGGCGCTCGACGCGGCGTTTGCCGGCGGTGCCCAGCGGATCACCGTCAACACCTGCTCCTTCGACCACCCGAAGGCGCTGGCGACCTATCAGCGCGCCGGCTTCGTGCCCGTCGGGCAGGAGGTCAAGATCATCGACGATCCCCGCAAGACGGGACTGCTGCCGCCCGGTGCTGCGCCGCACGTGCCGATCGTGGAGGAATGACCCGTCCCTCCCCGGGAGGGAGAGACGGGTTGCCGTTCAGTGGCTCAGGATCTGGCTGAGGAACAGCTTCGTGCGCTCCGAGCGGGGGTTCGAGAAGAACTCCTCCGGCTCGTTCTGCTCGACGACCTCGCCCTGGTCCATGAAGATGACGCGGTCGGCGACGCTCTTCGCGAAGCCCATCTCGTGCGTCACCACGAGCATGGTCATGCCGGTCTCGGCCAGCGACACCATGGTGTCGAGGACTTCCTTGACCATCTCCGGATCGAGCGCCGAGGTCGGCTCGTCGAAGAGCATCACCTTCGGGTTCATGCACAGCGCCCGTGCGATGGCGACGCGCTGCTGCTGGCCGCCCGAGAGCTGGCCCGGATACTTCTTCGCCTGCTCGGGGATACGGACGCGTTCGAGATAATGCATCGCGGTCGCCTCGGCCTCGGCCTTCGGGACCTTCTTGACCCAGATCGGGGCGAGCGTGCAGTTCTCGAGCACCGTCAGGTGCGGGAACAGGTTGAAGTGCTGGAACACCATGCCGACTTCGCGCCGGACGACCTCGATGTTCTTGAGGTTTCCGGTCAGCTCGGTGCCGTCGACGATGATCTTGCCCTTCTGGTGTTCCTCCAGCCGGTTGATGCAGCGGATCAGCGTCGACTTGCCCGAACCGGACGGACCGCAGACCACGATGCGCTCGCCGCGGTGGACCGTCAGGTTGATGTCGCGCAGCACGTGGAACTCGCCGAACCACTTGTGCACGCCGATCATCTCGATGGCGACCTCGTCGCCGAGCTGGCGCGGGCCGGGGGTCGTGCCGTCGCCGGATGTCTGGATGGCGGTCATTGATTCTCTCCTCCGCTCAATGCCGACGCGACCGGTTGAGACTGGTTTCGAGCCATTGGCTGTAGCGGGACATGAAGAAACAGAAAGCGAAGTAGATCAGGCCGATGAAGATGTAGGCCTCGCGGTAGAAGCCGCGCCACGCCGGATCGGTCAGCGCCGCCTTCGCCGTGCTCATCAGGTCGAACAGGCCGATGATGATCACCAGCGACGTGTCCTTGAAGAAGCTGATGAAGGTGTTGACCATCGGCGGGATCACGATCGACAGCGCCTGCGGCAGGATGATCTTGCTCGTCTTCTGCCAGTAGCTGAGGCCCAGGCCGTCGGCCGCCTCGTACTGCCCCTTCGGGATCGCCTGCAGGCCGCCGCGCACGACCTCCGCCTGGTAGGCGGCGGCGAACAGGATGAAGCCGATCTGTGCGCGCAGGAGCTTGTCGATGGTGACCCCCGTCGGCAGGAAGAGGGGGAACATCACCGACGCCATGAACAGGATGCTGATCAGCGGCACGCCCCGGATCAGCTCGATGAAGCCGACGCACATGGCCCGGATGAAGGGCAGGTCCGACCTGCGGCCGAGGGCGAGCAGCACCGCGAAGGGGAACGCCACCGCGAGTCCGACCACCGACAGGACGAGCGTCAGCGGCAGGCCGCCCCACAGGGTGTTGGGCACGAAGCTGAGGCCGAGGAAGCCGCCGTAGAGGATGCCGAACACCAGGCCCATCCCGACGACCCACACCAGGCCGAGCCACGGAGACCAGAAGTTGCGGTTGCTGCTCACGAACAGCAGCCCGATGATCAGCAGGATCGCTATCGTCGGGCGCCAGTGCTGGTCGGAGGGAAACGTCCCGAAGACGATGAAGCGCCACTTCTCGTCGATGAACGACCAGCAGGCTCCGCCGGCCGCCCGGCAGGCTTCCTGCGACCCCTCGCCCCACTGCGCGGAGAGCACCAGCCAGTCCGCCATGGGAGGCACGATCTGGAGCAGCACCCAGAGAATGACGATGGTGAGCAGCGCGTTGTACCAGGTGCTGAACAGGTTCGCGCGCAGCCAGCCGAGCGGCCCGGCCGACAGGACGGGCGGACGCTCGACGGATCGTGAGCCGACCCCGGTGTCTTGAGCCATGTCAGCGCTCCACCAAGGCTATGTGCTTGTTGTACCAGTTCATGAACAGCGAGATCGCGAGGCTGATCGTCAGGTACACCGCCATGATCAGGGCGACGCCCTCGATCGCCTGGCCCGTCTGGTTCATCGTCGTGTTGGCGATCGAGACGACGTCCGGGTAGCCGATCGCGACGGCCAGCGAACTGTTCTTCGTCAGGTTCAGATACTGGCTCGTCATCGGCGGCACGATCACCCGCAGGGACTGCGGCAGGACCACGAGGCGGAGCACCTGGCTGCGCTGCAGCCCGAGCGCCAGCCCGGCCTCCGACTGGCCGTAGTTCACGGCGAGGATGCCGCTGCGGACGATCTCGGCGATGAACGACGCGGTGTAGACCACCAGGCCGATCAGGATCGCGGCGAATTCCGGCGAGAGCGAGATGCCGCCGACGAAGTTGAAGCCCCGGAGCTCCGGCACCTCCATCACCGTCGGCGCGCCGGCCAGCATCCAGGCCAGCACCGGCAGCCCGAGGATCAGCAGCAGGTTGAAGCGCAGGGTCGGGAACTGCCAACCCGTCGCCGCCTGCCTGCGGTCCGCCCACACCTTCACCGCGACCGCGAGAGCGATGCCGACGAAGAAGGCGCCGATCGCCCACAGCCAGGCGGGGTCGGCGACGGGGGCCGGAAGCAGGAAGCCCCGGTTGCTGAGGAAGACGCCCTCGACCGGCGACAGCGCCTGGCGCGGATGCGGCAGGCTCTCGGTGACGACGCCGTACCAGAGGAAAAGCTGGAGGAGCAGCGGGATGTTGCGGACCGTCTCGACGTAGACGGTGGCGAGACGCGCGACCAGCCAGTTGCTCGAAAGCCTGGATATGCCGACGATCGTGCCCAGGATCGTCGCGAGCACGATGCCGAGCAGCGACGCCTTGAGGGTATTGAGGAGACCGACCACGAAGGCGCGGCCGTAGTTGCTGGCCGGAGAGTAGTCGATCAGGCTTTCGCTGATCGCGAAGGAAGCCTCTCTGTCCATGAACCCGAACCCGGTCGCGATGTTCTGACGCGCCAGGTTGTTCAGGGTATTCGAAACCAGGTACCAGCCGATCGCGACGATGGCGCCGACGACCAGGATCTGGTACGCCAGCGCGCGGAACTTCGGATCGTTGAGCAAAGAGGCGCGCGGCCCCTGCGCCTCGGTCCCGGCCTTTCTGGTGTCAATGGCCAACGCTCACTCCTTCACGCGGAGTCACGGGACGGGCGACCGAACGAAGACTCGACCGAACCCCCGCCCGCCGACGATGGCGGGCGGGGGCCGGTCGAACCCGTACAGCAGACGCCGATCAGCGGATCGGGGCGGCGTACTGAAGGCCGCCGTTGGTCCAAAGCGCGTTCTGGCCACGCTCCAGCTTCAGCGGGGTTTCCATGCCGACGTTGTTGGCGAACACTTCGCCGTAGTTGCCGACCTGCTTGATGACGTTGTAGGCCCACTTGTTGTCCAGGCCGAGCTGCGCGCCCATGTCGCCCGACACGCCGAGCAGGCGCTGGATCGTCGGGTCGGTGCTCTTCAGCATCTCATCGACGTTCTCGGACGTGACGCCCTTCTCCTCGGCCTCGACCATCGCGTGGTGGACCCACTTGATGATGTCGTACCACTGGTCGTCGCCGTGCCGCACCGCGGGAGCCAGCGGCTCCTTCGAGACGACGTCGGGCAGGATGATGTGATCGTCCGGATTGGGGGCCAGGGTGGCGCGCACGCCGGCGAGGCCCGAGATGTCCGTCGTCAGCACGTCGCAGCGGCCCGAGAAATACGCCGCGTTGACTTCGTCGAACGCCTCGATCACGACGGGCTGGAAGTTCATGCCGCGGGCACGGAAGTAGTCCGCGAGGTTCAGCTCGGTCGTGGTGCCGGGCTGGACGCACACGGTGGCGCCGTCGAGCTCGCTGCCCTTCGTCACGCCGAGCGCCGTCGGGACCATGAAGCCCTGGCCGTCGTAGTAGTTCGGCGGGGCGAAGTTGAGGCCCAGCGCCGTGTCGCGCTGGAGGCTGTGGGTCGTGTTGCGCGCCAGGACGTCGACTTCGCCGGACTGGAGCGCGGTGAAGCGCTGCTGGGCCGACAGCGGCGTGTAGCTGACCTTGTTCGCGTCGCCGAACAGGGCGGCCGCATAGGCCTGGCAATAATCCACGTCCAGGCCGGTCCAGTTGCCCTGGCTGTCGGGGTTGGAGAAGCCGGGCAGGCCCGTGTTGACGCCGCACTGCAAGGAGCCGCGGCTCTTGATCGCGTCCAACGTCGGTCCGGCATGGGCAACGGAAGTCATTCCGAGCGTCAGTGCGGCACCCGCAACGAGCAATTTCGCGTTCATATCACCTTCCCTGTTTCCTGATGTCCGTATTTGCTTCGGACTTTCCGCCCAGTCTCGGACGGTTTCCGATGCCGGACGCTGCGTAGGTCAACCAAACTGTTGCGCGTGTCGTAGCCGGCACGCAAGCGCATCATGCCGTCCGGCGCAGGTATCCGCGACCATTTTTTTGTCCAATAACGATCAAATGCCCGCCATCGCCTGCCCGCCGCCGCCCGCCAAGCCCGATTCCGGTGTTGGTCCGCGGTGCGGCGAGTGCCAGAATACACGCCCCCACGACCGATGCGGCCTCCTATGAAACGAGACGACCTGGAAGATCTCACCGTCCTTTGCCACGCCGGCCTCGACCCCGCGTCCAATCACGGCGTAGTCAATCCGCCCGTCTATCATGCCTCGACGATTCTGTTCCCGACCGTCGCCGAACTGGAGGCGGGCGGCCAGGCGGACCTGTTCGAGCACACGCGGTACGGGCGAATCGGAACGCCGACCTCGCGCGCCTTCGAGAAGGCGGTCGCCGCCCTCGAGGGCGGCAGCCACGCGGTGTCCATGCCCTCGGGACTGAACGCGATCGCGACGACGCTTCTCGCCTTCCTGCGCCAGGGCGACCACATCCTCGTGACCGACAGCGTCTACGGGCCGACGCGCGCCGCGTGCACCGACCTCCTCGCCCGCTTCGGCGTCGAGACGCAGTTCTACGACCCGACGATCGGCGGTGCGATCCGGGACCTGATGCGGCCCGAGACGAAGCTCGTCTTCGTGGAGTCGCCGGGCTCCCTCACCTTCGA
This sequence comes from Arenibaculum sp., assembly GCF_035998295.1. Lineage (NCBI taxonomy): Bacteria > Pseudomonadati > Pseudomonadota > Alphaproteobacteria > Rhodospirillales > Azospirillaceae > Arenibaculum > Arenibaculum sp. Next base: position 46,730 of record NZ_DASYHS010000070.1, read on the forward strand.
AGTCCAGGACGTCCCCGCGATCGCCGAGGTCGCGAGGAAAGCCGGGGCGAAGGTGGTCATGGACAATACCTGGGCGACGCCGCTCTACTTCAAGCCGTTCCGGCACGGCGTCGACGTCTCGATCCATTCCGCGACCAAGTACATCGTCGGCCATTCCGACGCCATGCTCGGGATCGTGGTCTGCGGGGACCGGGAGGACGCCGATCTGGTGAAGAAGGCGGCCGTCGTGACCGGCACGGCCGCGGGGCCCGACGACGTCTATCTCGGACAGCGCGGGCTGCGCAGCATGGGCGTCCGGCTGCAGCGGCACTGGGAGAACGGCGTGACGCTCGCGCAGTGGCTGCAGGGCCGCCCCGAGGTCGCGCGCGTGCTGCATCCCGCCCTGCACGACGATCCCGGCCATGCGCTGTGGAAGCGCGACTTCCTCGGGGCGAGCGGTCTGTTCGCGGTCGAGCTGAAGCCCTGCACCAAAGCCGCGGTCGCGGCGATGCTGGACGGCCTGGAGCTGTTCGGCATGGGGTACAGCTGGGGCGGCTTCGAGAGCCTGGCGCTTCCGGCCGATCCCAGGCGCATCCGGACCGCGAGCCGCTGGACCGCCGACGGCCCGCTGATCCGGTTCCACGCCGGGCTGGAGGATGCCCGGGACCTGATCCGCGACCTGGAGGCGGGCTTCCGGCGGCTCGCCGACGCGGCATGACGGCGCACCCGATCCTCGACCTCGTCCGCTTCGACGCCGACGGCCTGGTCCCCGCCATCGCCCAGCAGCACGATACCGGCGAGGTGCTGATGATGGCCTGGATGAACCGGGAGGCGGTCGAGGAGACGCTCGCGACCGGCCGCGTCTGCTACTGGTCCCGCTCCCGCCGCGCGCTCTGGCGCAAGGGGGAGAGCTCCGGCCAGGTGCAGAAGCTGAAGGAGCTGCGGGTGGACTGCGACGGCGACACGCTGCTGGTCCTGGTCGACCAGCACGGCGTCGCCTGCCACACCGGGCGGCGCAGCTGCTTCTTCCGCGCCGCCCGCGGCGGCGCGGTGGTCACCCTGCTGGACGTCGAGACGCCGCCCGAAACGCTCTACGGCGGTCCCCGGCACTAAGCCGGGAACCATCCCGGGCCTTGGGCGCGACTCGTCGGCCCAAGGCTTGTTGAGCCTTGCCGGGGCAGCATCGGAGGCCGGCATGCAGAGGACCGACGATCACTGGGCCATGGTGAACCTGCTGACGAGCCGCTACGGCGAGGGTGCCCGTACGGAAGCCTCCCAGCGTGCGCGGGCGGCGCGCGCGGCCGGCGACGACGAGGCCGCCGAGATCTGGACCGGCGTCCTGCACGCTCTCGACCGGCCGGCCGGCCGACACGCCCGACGCCTGATCCCGCATCCGGGACTATGGACCCGGGACGCCGGCGGGCGTCCATGACTGTCGGCAGACCGTCTGCCCTGCCCCCCTCCCAACCGGAATAATCCCCAGAATCTGGGGATAAGTTTGTGCACAAGCATGGGGCTTGCGTGGACCCGTCAGCGGGCTCACATACCTGCCCATTTTTTAGGCAGAACCTTCCGAAGCCCGCCCGCACCCGCGGAAACCCAAGCACAACGGCGAGCTAATCAGAAATCGTGCATTCTTTCGGATGCTCGAATCCGACACCGTCCCAAGACCACGGACACGTCCCTCATGCACCTGTGAAAAAAGTTCCAGAATAGATGTTCACCCAAATGTCACTTTACTGAGTAGTAGGACTTTCAGATTTCGAGAATGCCACTTTCAGAGTGACCTATTCGAACGTCATATGACTATTCTCATAAATATCTTCCGACCAATGAAAATTACTTACCACCAGTGTCTTCCGGGCTGGACTCATTGGTGCACACTAAGCCCGCCCCGCTTGAAAAGGGTTGGTTGGTGCGCCAACCTGCGGTGAGTCACGCAATGGCAGAGCGGCCCAATTACTCTTATGGCGTCCGTGGCCCGCACCTCGATCCGGCGTCAAGCGGCACGCCCCCTCCGTCCGAAGGGGCTTCGCGTCCGGACCATGGCGGAGTGCTGGGCCAAGGACCGCCGCCTGCCCTTGCCCGACGGTCCCGGACTGGACGCGTTGATCCTGGAGGTGGCGAGGGAGAAGGAGGCGGCGGAGCGCGCCCTGCGACCCTGCGGCGACGATGCCGTCCTGGCGTTTCTCGGCACCTTCGCCCGCCGCCATGCGCTGGCGATGCCGGAGCCGCCGGCCCTGCGCCTGGACCTGGAAGTGATGGGCCACTGGCCGCTCGACCTTTTCGAGCGGGCCGCGCGCGGCATCTGGGAGGACTTCACGGAGCGGCGGCTGCCGACGGCGGGCGAGCTGAAACGCTACGTCGCGCGCGAGCTGCGCGAGCGCATGGCCGAACGCAACCGCCTCCACGACTTCGAGCTGTCGCTGCGTACCCGCAGGAAATGGCAGGCCGGGTCCGCCGGGCTGGCGGCCGAGCCACGGCCGGAGCCGCGCACGGAGCCCGACCGCATGCTTTCCCGCCGGGCCCCCCGCCGGTTCCGTCCGGAGAACCCGGCCCAGCTTGCGCTGTTCGCCTGAACGGTAGTTCAGTTACGGCGGCTCAGCGCATGCCGGAGGAGCCGGCCGGGCCGCTCGCGATGCGCCCGGCCCCGGACCTGAGCAGCTCCACCGCCCGGTCGAGCTGCACGTCCTCGTCCTCCCCCGACGCCTGGCCGGGCGCGCCGCGGGAGGAGCGCTCGTCCGCGGAGACCGCCGCCGGCCGTTCGTCGCCGGTGTCGTTGCTCAGCGCGCCCGCGAGATTGGCCTCGCGCAGCCCGTCCGGGCGGCCGTCCCCCGCCTCGACGACGACGTCCGGCGAGATGCCGACGAGCTGGATCGAGCGGCCGGACGGCGTGTAGTAGCGCGCCGTGGTCAGGCGCAGGGCGCCGCGGCCGTTCAGGGGAATGATCTTCTGCACCGATCCCTTGCCGAACGACCGGGTGCCCAGGATCGTGGCGCGCCCGTGGTCCTGCAGCGCGCCCGCGACGATCTCCGACGCCGAGGCGGAACCCCCGTTGATCAGGACGACCAGCGGCGCGCCCTCGATCAGGTCCCCGGGGCCGGCGGCGTAGCGCTCGACATGGGCGGGATCGCGCCCCTTGATGGAGACGATCTCGCCGGCGTCGAGGAACATGTCGGTCACGGCCACCGCCTGTCCCAGCAGCCCGCCGGGATCGTCCCGCAGGTCGAGGACGTAGCCCGCGGGGTTGCGCCCGGCCTGCCGGCGCAGGTCGGCGACGGCGTGGACCAGGGCGGCGGCGGCGCGTTCGTTGAACACCGACAGCCGGATGTAGCCGACGTCCTCGACGAGGCGCCACTCGACCGGGTCGACCTCGATGATCTCGCGCGTCAGGTTCACGTTGAGCGGATCCGGCTCGCTCTCGCGCGCGATGCCCAGGGTGACGCTCGTTCCCACGGGTCCGCGCAGCCGGGAGACGGTGTCGGTCAGCGCCATGCCGGCCGTCGAGACGCCGTCGATGGTGACGATGCGGTCGCCCGCGCGCAGGCCGGCCCTGGCCGCCGGCGTGTCGTCGATCGGGGCCACGACCTTCAGGAGCTGGTCCTCCTGCGCGACCTCTATGCCGATGCCCCCGAATTCGCCGGTCGCCTCGGTCTCGAAGGCGCGGAAGTCCTCTTCGGACATGTAGCTGGAATGCGGGTCGAGCGACTGGAGCATTCCCTTCAGCGCGCCTTCGACCAGGGCGTTGTCGGCGACCGGCTCGACATACTGCCCCTTGACCGTCCTGACGACGGTCGCCATCACGTCGTCGCGCATGGCGCCGTCCGGCGGCTCGGACGCGCAGGAGGTCAGCAGCACGGCGCCGCCGGCCAGTACGATCAGTGCGCGGGAAAGCAATCTGGACGGGTTCACGGCGGCCTCGACAGCGGATCTAGACCCAGTTTCGGGTCACATTGGGGCACGTCAATGGCGACGACGCCGCCATACCCGCGGCGCATCGACCATTTGACCCGCTTCGCGGCCGGCTTGACAGCCCTCAGAGGGGGTATGCGCCCCGCTCCCCTGCCCGTCCTCCTCCGCATTCCCGTTCCATTGGAGCGCGCGGGATCATATCGTGTTCGCCGGCCGGCCAGGATGGGGTAACTCCCATGTCGGCGGACCACGGGCAACTCGGGTAGGACATGGCGCTGTTCGGACAACTGGACGAGGACGCTTTCCTCGTCTTCAGCCGCAAGAACCGGCGGCTCTACGCGGAAGCCATACTGCGCGTCTACCGGGAGTTCTTCGGGGGCAGCCGGATCCTGGTCCCGACGCGCGACGACGTGGTCGAGAGCCTGCGGGCGCTGCTGCGCCAGCGGCCGGACCTCTGGACCGAGCCCGAGGACCTGCCCGGGGACCACATCGACGATCAGCGGACTTACGGATCGCTGAAGATACCCGACGACGAGGTCGGGCGCATGGCCGTGCACGTCTATGCGCGCCTGCTGCGCGCGTCCTGGATCGAGGAGGAACCGCACGGCTTCAACGCCGTGGTCGAGATGCCGCCCGCGGTGCTGGCGCTCGCCGACCAGTTCGACGCGATCGAGCGGGGCCTGCCGCAGATGTTCGGCGGCGTCATCATCGACATCCGGACGTCGCTCCAGGCGCTTCTGGCGGATGCCGGCGCGAACGCGCTGGGCCTCGCGGAGGCGGCCGCCAACGCGATCCGGTTCACCCGCCGTCTGCGCGCGATCCTGTCCTCGCTGCGCGGGGTCCGGCGCGAGATCGTGGGCGGCGGGGACATCAGGCGGCGGATCGACGCCTTCTTCGACGAGTTCATCGAGCGCATCCTGGTCAAGGACTACAAGGCCGTCTTCACCTACGCCAACCATCCCCTGCGCTTTCGCGGCGAGGTGGTCCTGATGGCGGGCGAGATCGCCCGCGATCCGGCGAGGGTGCGCGACATCGCCGAGGCCTATGTCGCGAACGGCGTCTGCGCCGATGCCGCGACGGCCGAGCGCGACGTCCACGAACAGCTGCGCACGATCGAGGAGGTGTTCGAGAACCTGTCCGGCTTCGTCGCCCGGATCGAGTCGTTCCGCATGCAGCTCGAGCGGCGCCTGCGCAACACCGTGCGCTACATGGAGAGTTCCGACGACAGTCTTGTCGACCGCACGGCCGCGCTGATCCGCCGGATCGAGGCCGCCCGGCACCGTTTCGAAGCACTCGGCCGCGAGGAGCCGCACTGGCCGAGCGCCCTCGCCGCCCGGCCGCGCATCCTGTCCGGCGACGGCCTCGCGCAGCCCAAGGCGGCGCGCCAGCCGGTCGCGCGGCGTGCCGTGCGCCGGCGCGAGGACGACGCGGTCGAGGCCTTCCGCGACCGCCTGTCGGAGTGGTACGAGGCGCGGCTGGAGCCGGACGACCGGGCGGTCGCCGACTTCCTCGACCGCAGCGTGCCGCCCGCAGGTACGCAAGGCCGGCACATGGAGATCGCCGACCTGGACGGATTCGCGGCATTCGAGCGCGTGCTCGACATCGCCGGCGACGGCGGCGGCACGCTCGACGGCCGCTACGAGATCGCGCCCGCCGAAGGCCGGCACGCCAGCGACTGGATCGATGCGCCGAACTTCGTGGTCCGGCCCAAGGGGAAATAGACGATGGCGACGATTCACAAGGGCCTGACCGAACTGGAAGCCCAGGTCGAGGCGAGCCGCGGCGCGGACGCCGCCGCCGCCGCGGTGCGCGACGTCCGCCGGGCGGCGAGCGCGCTGCTGAACCGGCAGTTCATCTACGGCGGCGACCGCGGCGCGGCGCATCTGTATGAGGCCACGATCAAGCGCCGGGCGATGATCGAGGAGGCACTGGACCTCTTCGGCTACGAGCTGGTCCACGAGGGCCGGGACGGCTGGGTCGGCATCGTCCCCGACCCCGACGTCCCCTCGGCGGCCGCCATGCTGCGGACGGACGAGACGATCGTCGTGCTGCTGCTCGGCCTGGTCTGGCAGGAAGGCATGAACCAGGGCGCTTCGGAGGACCGCGCCGTGATCCGGACGAACTCGCGCGAGCTGTTCGACCGCCACGCCGCGATCCTGGGCCGCGAGCGGATCGGCCGCACCCGCTTCGCGGAGGTTCTGAACGAGTTGCGCCGGCGGTCGGTCGTGGCACTCGGCGAGGAGGACCCGGAGACCCGCGATGTCGAGATCGAGATCCGCTCGAACATCCGCCCGCTCGCGGGCGAGGCGCCGGTCGAGATCCTGGAACGCTTCGCCGACCGCACGGAGGCCGAGCTCGACGCCCTCGAGCGCGAAGCCCGGCACGCCGCCGAGGAAGACCCCGACGCCGAACCCGCGGAAGATGCCGACATCGAGGATCGCTGAGCATGTACGAGCTGCGGAACGTCGCGCTGATCCACTGGTTCCTGGCCGAGCGGCAGGACATCCGGGTCGAAGGCACCATCGGCATGTACGGCGAGAACCGCGCCGGCAAGTCGACCGTCCTCGACGCGATCCAGACCGTGATGCTGTCCAACGACAAGACCGCCCTGCAACTCAACAAGGCGGCGAACCAGGAGAAGAAGCGCCGGAACAAGCGCTCGGTCCACAGCTACTGCCTCGGCCGCACGGGCGGGGCCGGCGAAGCGCCGCTGCGCGAGTCCTGCCACACCCATCTCGCCCTCGCATTGCGCGACGACGTCGGCGGGCACTGGATCTCCACCGGCCTCCTGCTCGAGGCGCGGGCATCGGAAAGCCGGGAGGAGACGCTGGGACGCTGGATCGCGACCGGCATCGAGGTCACGACCGACGACCTCGTGATCGGCAGCGGCGGCGAGGACGTGGCCCGCACCTGGCGCGAGCTCCAGGACTGGATCGAGCGGCGCTGCGCCGCCGAGGGCGGGGCGTTCAAGGTGTACCTCAACCCCCGCGACCACATCGCCGACCTGCTCCACCTGACGTCCCAGCGCGGGCGCCACGGCGGCGTCGACCAGTACCGCAAGGCCTTCGCCAACGCCGTCAGCTTCGAAACCATAGAGGACGAGACCCAGTTCGTGCGCTCCTACGTGCTGGAGAAGGACGACATCAGCATCGCGGCGCTGAGGGAATCGATCCGGACCTATCGCGAGGTGGCGCAGACCATCGAGGGCCTGGAGGCGCAGCGCGACGCCCTGGCCGGCATCCTGGACGCGGCGCGCCGATACGGTGGGCTGGCGGCCGAGCGGGACGCGCTGGCCTGGGTCGCGGCGCGCGCGCAAGCGCTCAACGCGACCCGGGAGTACCGCAAGCTCGCCCGCGAGCTGGCGAAGGCCGAGGGCGAGAAGCGGAACCGGGAGAAGCTTCTGGAGAACTACGCCCGCGAGGTCCGCGAGCACACCGATCGGCGCGAGGTCATCCGCGGCCTCGTTCGGGAGAGCGACCGCAGCAAGGCGCTGCTGCAGATCGAACTCGACCTGCAGAAGGCGCGCGCGCGCCACGCCGAGACGCTGGCCCCCTACCGGGACTGGCACGCCGCGGTCCGGCGCGCGACCTCGGCCCTGGAGCTGCGCCAGGACGCCGGCCACGGGACGAGGACGCTGCCGGCACCGCCGCTGGAGCGGCTGCGGGCCGAGCACGCCACGCTGGTCGACCGGCTGGAGACGATCCGGACCCTCGGCGGCGCCGACGGCCTGCCGGAATGGCCGCGCGACCCGGAAGCGATGCAGGCCGCCCTCGACGGCCTGCCGCCGCTGGCACCTGCCATGCGGATGCTGGAGCAGCTCTCCGACGCGGCCGTCCAGCGCGTGGGCGAGCTGCAGCGCGAGCGCGAGGATCTCGCCGGCCAGCTCGCGGCGATCGAGGCGCACGGCGCCGTGATCTCGGACGCGACGCGCCGCCTGCTCGCGGAGCTGGAGGCCCGGGGAATGCGCCCGAAGCTGCTGTGCTCCAGCGTGCGCGTGCGCGACGAGGAATGGCGCGACGCGGCCGAAGTCATCCTGGCGCGCGACCGGGAGGCGATCGTGCTGCCCCCGGCCGAGGCCCGCGAGGCGATCACCGTCCTGCGCGAGCTGCGCCGGAGCCAGCGGGGCCAGTTCTGGGGCTGCCGCATCGCCAACACCGCCCGGATCGAGCGCCAGCAGGTGCCGAAAGGGTCGCTGGCCGAGGTGCTGGAAGCGACCGACCCGCTGGTGCGGGCGTTCGTGGCCGCGCGCATCGGCAACGTCCGGCGCGTCGAGACGGAGACGGAGCTGCTGGCCGGCGGGCGGGCGGTGATGCCGGACGGCACCTATTGCGACGGCCTGGTCTCCGAGCTGCGGCGCGTCGACACCTACAAGATCGGCAAGGACGCGGCCGGCCGCGCCACCGGCCCGATCAAGGCGCGGCTGGTGGAGATCGAGGAGGAGATGGCCGAGGCCGCGGAGGCGAAGGCCCGGCACCGGGCGGCCGCCGAACGCCTGACACCGCTGTCGGCCGCGCTCGAGGGCGGGAAGCGCCTCGTGGAGGTCATCGGCGAGCACCAGGCCGCCGACGAGCGGGTCGAGCGGCTGGAACGCCAGCTCGGCAGCGTGAAGGACAGCATCGACCCCAGGTTCCGGGAGGAGCTGGACTGGATCGAGCGGACCCTGGGCCAGCTCGACGGGGAGATCGCCGCGACCGGCAAGGAGCGCGACGGCGCGATGGAGAAGGCCTCCCGGCTGCGCGGCAAGGTCGAGGGCGGGCACGAGGCGACCGGATCGCGGATGCGCCGCGACCACATGCTGCGCCAGTTCGCGAAAGTCTCGCCGAGCATGCCCAAGCGCGATGCACTGGAGACCTGGCGCGACCGCCTGCGGGCGGGCAACGGCGTCCTGCCCATGGTCGCGCTGCGCGCCGGCGAGCGGGTCGACGCCCTGCGCGACGAGATCCCGTCGGCGCGCTCCGACGTGTTCGAGCGCTGCTTCGAGTTCCGGCGCGCCTCCGGCCGCAATCTCGGCTTCGACCGCGAGGCCGACGTGGAGGGCACGGTGGTCCCCTGGGCGGAAACCCTCAAGCGGGACATCGAGGAGAGCAAGCTGATCGGCTACAAGCAGGTGGCGATCGAAGCGGCGGAGGAGTCGCGCTCCCTGCTGAAGGGCAACTTCATCAACACGCTGCGCGACCGGTTCGGCCGGGTGCGCGGCGCGATCGAGACGCTGAACGCGACCCTCTCGCCCTACGACTTCCACAAGGAGAAGTACCGTTTCGAGGTCCAGCAGGACCCGGAATACGCGCCGCTGATCCGGCTGGTCGACGATGCCGCGCAGGACGACACGATCCTGCTGCCGCTGTTCGGCGGCACGCGGGCCGGCGCCTCGCCCTACCGGGAAAGCCTGGAGCTGATCGACCGCATCCTGATGGAGGAGGACGCGGAGTTCGCGCGCTTCGAGGACTACCGCAACTATTTCCGCTTCACGCTGCTGATGAAGGACGTCCAGACCGGGAAGGAGACGACTTTCGCCCACCGGCTCGGCGTCGGCTCGGGCGCGGAGAAGCAGGTCCCGTTCTACGTGTCGATCGGGGCCGCGCTCTCGGCCGCCTATCACGGCTCGAAGTTCGACGCCGAGGCCGAGGGCGGAACGGGCCTGTGCCTTTTCGACGAGGCGTTCATGAAGATGGACCACAAGAACCAGCGCGAGGTGCTCCGGTTCTACCGGCGCATCGGCCTGCAACCGGTCGTCGCCGGCCCGAAGGCCAGCAAGGGGTTCATGCAGCGCAACATGGACAGCATCGTGAAGGTGTCCCGCCCCTCGCATTACGACATGCGGATCGGCGTCACCTATCCCGGCCCGGCGCTGCGCGCCGCCCTGGACGCGGGCGACCCGGAGGAATGGCCGCGCGAGACCATCGAGCGGTTGATGCGGCAGATGCAGGAGCGCCCGGTCACCGAGGCGGCCGAGTGAGATGGGGGTGAGATGGCGACCCCAGCAGGGCTCGAACCTGCAACCTAGCGCTTAGAAGGCGCTTGCTCTGTCCAGTTGAGCTATGGGGCCACGCCGCCCGGCGGCGCCGGGTCAGCCAACGCGGTCGGGACGGAAATTATCGGCGTAGTTGCGCGGACGGACCCGGCGTTCGCGCGGCTGCGAGATGGAATGGGACCAGCCGTTGCGCTCCGCGAAGGCGATCGCCTCTTCCTTGGTGTCGAACTGGAGGCGGATCTGGTTGAGCGTGTCGCCCGAGCTGATCCAGCCCATCAGCGGCTCCGGTCGGCGCGGCGTCTCGATCTCGCCTTCGAGGATCCAACGGCCGGCCTTCGCCCGCCCGGACTGCATCGCCGTCTTGCTCGGCTGGTAGATCCGGACTTCCATGGTTCTCTTCTCCACGCCTCACTTGGTCGTCTGGTCGGGGCGCCCGGATTCGAACCGGGGGCCTCCAGTACCCAAAACTGGCGCGCTACCAGACTGCGCTACGCCCCGAACTGTACGAGAGGCCAGGGAATACAACGCTATTGCCGGCCTGGTCAACGTCTATCGGCGGGTCGGGGTATAGGATGGAATGGGACAGATCGGGATCGTTGTGGCACAGATCTGACACACTGATCCACGGCTTCCCCTTTCATCCGTTCCGGCTCCGTTCATGGCTCATGAAAGGGGTTGGACACGGAAATACCAGCGATGATCGAGGCGCTCCGGAAGGAGGGCTTCGTGGTGCAGAGTCGCATCCCGGAGGGGCGGCTGCAGGCGGTCGGAAAGCTGCCGGCCGGGGGTACAGCGACAAGGACATCGGGCGTCGCCTCGATCTGAGCGAGCCGTCGGTGAAGCTCGTCGTCAAGACGCTGCTCCGGCAGGCCGGTGTCCACAACCGGACCCAAGAGGTCCTGGACCGCTTCCCCGAACTCAAAGCGGCGAAGCGGCCGGCGGCGTCTCGGGGCTGGTCGGCGTCGGGCTCGAACTGCTGCTCGAAGGCGGTGGCGAGGTCGGGAACCGCGGCACCGAGTGCGTCGGGCCCAGGACCATCCCCGGCGGCAGCGGACGGCCGCTGATCGCCAGGAGCAGTTCGTAGTTCGAGAGGGTCCGGTCCCGCATAGCCGCCTCGTTGGATCGTCCTGAAGATTGACTTTGCGGTACGGAACCCGTTTCCCGCAAGCATGTCTCTCACCGCCTTGAAGAACCGCTGCATGATCTGGAACCCGCGCGCGACGAGGCCTTTCGCTCCGTACTTTCCGTGTGCCTGCTCGCGGTGCCAGTACTCTCGCTACCGCGGTGAGCCCATGAAGGAGATCAAACGGGCGTTCGCCACCGGCCGGAAGCGGATCGGAATGCCGGAGCTGCGCTTCCACGATCTCCGGCACACGGTGGCGAGCTGGCTCCTGAACGAGGGCTACACGCTCAAGATGGTTCAGACGATCCTGGGCGGTACGCAGATCACCACCACTGCGCGCTACGCGCACCTGGAGAAGGGCGCTACGGCCGAGGCGATGAGCCGCTCGCTCGGCAAGCTCGCCCGGCGGCGCCCGGACGCGGCGGAAAAGGAAGAAGTTCGCCAGAAGGTAAAAGGGATCGCCTGACAAAGTTCCGGCACAAACCGCGCCATGTGGTGCGGCGGACCGGAGCAAAGGTTTTGAATTCGCTAGGGATTTTGAAGTTTAGCAGGGGTGCGGGAGATTATGCCCAAAACCAACACTACCAGACTGCGCTACGCCCCGAACTGTACGAGAGGCCAGGGAATACAACGCTTTCGCCTGCCCGGTCAACGTCTATCGGCAGGTCGGAACAAGGGGTGGAATGGGGTATTAAGGAAGCGACAGACACCAGGAGATCCCCTCATGTCGCGGCGTACCATAACGATGACCGACCGCTTGCACGACTACCTGGTCGCCCAGTCGGTCCGCGAGCATCCCGTGCAGGCCAGGCTGCGCGAGGCGACCGCGGCGCTCGGCGGGCCGGCGGGCATGCAGATCTCGCCCGAGCAGGGCGCCCTTATGCGCCTTCTGGTCGAGCTGACGGGGGCCCGCAGGGTCCTGGAGGTCGGCACCTTCACCGGGTACTCCGCCCTCTCCTGCGCCCTCTCGCTGCCAGAGGACGGCCGGGTCGTCGCCTGCGACCTGAGCGAGGAATGGACCGCGATCGCGCTCGCCCACTGGGCAGAGGCAGGGGTCGCCGACAAGGTGGAGCTGCGCCTCGGCCCGGCGCTCGACACCCTGGACCGGCTGCTGGCGGAAGGGGCGGCGGACAGCTTCGACATGATGTTCATCGATGCCGACAAGCCGAACTACGAGGGCTACTACGAAGCCGGGCTGAAGCTCGTCCGGCCGGGCGGGCTGATCCTGGCCGACAATACCCTGTGGGGCGGCTCCGTCGCCGATCCCGAGGACACCCGCGAGAGCACCCTGGCCCTGCGCGCCTTCAACGCCAGGCTTCGCGACGACGACCGGATCTCGCTGAGCCTGGTCCCGATCGGCGACGGCCTGACCTTCGCGCTTCGCCGGCGCTAATCCGCCGGAAACGCCGGATGGACGACGCGGTCGCCGACCCGGATGCCGAGCCGCGACGCGATGCCGCCGTTCAGCTCCAGCACGGCCCGCACCGGCTCCGGGGCGGCGATCGTCCGCAGCGAGCGGGGTTCCGCGTTCTCGTGGATGCCGGCGATGCGGCCGGTCCGGTCGATGAAGAGCATGTCGAGCGGGATGTAGGTGTTCTTCATCCACATCGTCGCGACCCGGTCCTCCTCGTGGACGAACAGCATCCCGGCGTCGGGCGCCATCTCGGTCCGGTACATCAGCCCCTGCGCCATCTGCTTCGGGGTTTCGGCCATCTCCACGGTGAAGCGGTACTCGCCCCCCGCCGCCGTGCGGATCGTGAGCGGCTCGGTACGGAAGGTCTCGGTGGCCGATGCCGGAACCGCGAACAGCCCCAGCAGCGCCAGGGCGGCCAGCGCCCCCTTGATGCGCGCGATCATGGGAACGTGGCTAACCGAACCGGCCGCCGCTTGTAAAGCCCCTCACGCCGGCGCCGGCCAGCCCCGGCGGACGGCGGCGACCACGGAGCGGATCTCGGGGCGCACTGGGCCGTAGTTGGGCGGGTCCGCCATGGCGGTAAACCAGCGCTCGGGCAGGGGATGGCCGCGCCGCCGCGTCCAGCTGAACCCCCTCAGGATCTCGGCCGCCTCGGGCGTCGGCGCCTGGTCGGGATCGATCCCGTTGACGACGGCCCAGACACCGGCCCAGCAGCGCCCGACCGACCAGGGATTGTAGCCCCCTCCCCCGAGCACCAGGCGCCGCGGCGCCAGCGGCAGCAGGGCGGCCACCGCGTCCCACAGCGCGCGGTTCGACAGGTCGAGCAGGCTCAGCGGGTCGTCGGCCAGCGCGTCGGCGCCGCACTGGATCACGATGGCGCCGGGTTCGAACGCCTCGCCGAGCGGGACCAGCGCATGCTCGACGACATAGGCGAGCTCGCAGTCGTTGAAGCCCGCCGGCACCGGGAGGTTGCGGGCCATGCCCCCGGCCCTGTCCTCCACCAGCCCGGTGCGCGGCCAGCGCCCCGCCTCGTGCACGGACACGGTGAGGACACGGTCGTCGTCGTGGAAGGCGTCCTGGACGCCGTCGCCGTGATGGGCGTCGAGATCGACGTACAGCACCCGCTCCATGCCCAGGTCGAGCAGCCGCAGGATCGCCAGGACCGGATCGTTGAAGTAGCAGAACCCGCTCGCCCGGTCCGGCCGGCCGTGATGGGTGCCACCGGCGGGGCTGTACACCGTCCGCCCCTCCGCCACCAGGGCCGCCCCCAGCAGGGAGGCGCCGGCGGCGGTCGCCGGCCTGCGGAACACTTCCGGGAAGATCGGATTGCCCATGCGGCCGATGGCGTAGCGCTCGCACAGCTCCGCCGGCAGGCGCTGCTCCACCTCGGCACGCCGGACCGCGTCGACGTAGTCGGGCGCATGGAAGCGGCACAGCTCCGCCGGCGTCGCGACCGGGCTGTCGATATAGACCTCCGGCGTCAGCCAGCCCATGGCGCGCGCGAGGTCGATCGCCGCCGATACCCGCGGGATCGCCAGCGGGTGCTTGCTGCCGTAGCTGGACGACCGGTAGATCTCGCTGCCGATGAAAAGGGGGGAGCCGGACATCACGGCACATCAGCTAGTTCTCTCCGGGCTCCGCGTCAACGACCGCCGCCCAAGGTGCTTGCCAGGGGGCGGAAAGGATGCGATATGCGGGGTCGCATCACTGGGGGGAGCCGGCTGTCGGCTGAGAGGTCCCGAAACGGGGACGACCCCTGGAACCTGATCCGGATCATACCGGCGAAGGGATCAGTGACCCATGCTCGACGGCCCGGGGGCCAGGCCCCCTTCCCTTCCGCTTTCCGTGACGCTGTCCGGCGCCAGGCTGACCTATGCCGGCCGGCCGGTCTTCGACGGTCTCGACTTCACGATCGAGGGCGGGCTGACGACCTGCCTGCTCGGCCCCAGCGGCGTCGGCAAGAGCACGCTCCTCCGCCTCGTCGCCGGGCTTGCCGCTCCCGAGCCGCCGACCGCGATCGCGGCCGGTGACGGCCGCCCGCTGGCGGGCCGGGTCGCGTGGATGGCGCAGCAGGACCTGCTGATGCCCTGGCTGCGGGTCGAGGACAACCTCCTGCTCGGCGCCCGCCTGCGCGGCCTGCCCGTGACGCCGGCCCTGCGCGCGCGGGCCGCGGAGCTGCTCACGCTGGTCGGGCTGGCGCACCGGGCATCCGACCTGCCGGCGACGCTGTCGGGCGGGATGCGCCAGCGCGTCGCCCTGGCGCGGACCTTGATGGAGGACCGGCCGGTCGTGCTGATGGACGAGCCGTTCTCGGCCCTCGACGCGCTGACGCGGCTGCGGCTCCAGGACCTCGCCGCCCCGCTGCTCGCCGGGCGCACCGTCCTGCTCGTGACCCATGACCCGCTCGAGGCACTGCGGCTCGGCCACCGCGTCCACGTCATGACCGGCCAGCCGGCGACGATCGGGCCGGCGCTGCTTCCGGCCGGCGCGCCGCCGCGCCGTGCGGACGACCCGGCGCTGCTGGCGCTCCAGGCCGAACTCCTGGGGCGGCTCGCGATATGAGGTTCGTCCGCGCCACCGTCACGCTCGCGGCGATCCTCGTCGCCTGGCACGCCGTCGTCCTCGTCTCGGGGCTGCCCCACTTCATCCTGCCCTCGCCGTTGCGCGTCGGCGCGATGCTGGCCGACCGCGCCTCCCTGATCGCGACGCATGCCGCCTACACCCTGGCCGAGATCCTGCTCGGCCTGGCGCTCGGCACGCTGCTCGGCTGCACGACCGCGCTGACCTTGGCGGCGTTCCGCCCGGCGCGGCGCTGGCTGCTGCCGCTGCTCGTCGTCAGCCAGGCCGTGCCGGTCTTCGCGCTGGCGCCGATCCTGGTGCTCTGGTTCGGCTACGGGATGGCGTCCAAGATCGTGATGGCGACGCTGGTGATCTATTTCCCGGTCACCTCCGCCTTCTACGACGGGCTGCGGCGGACCGACCCGGGCTGGCTGGACCTCGCCCGGACCATGGACGGCCCGCGCTGGCGCGTGCTGTGGCACGTCCGCCTGCCGGCGGCCCTGCCCGCCTTCGCCTCGGGCCTGCGCGTGGCGGCGGCCGTGGCGCCGATCGGCGCGGTGGTCGGCGAATGGGTCGGCTCGTCCGTCGGCCTCGGCTTCCTGATGCTCCACGCCAACGCCCGCATGCAGACGGACCTGATGTTCGCCGCCCTGGCCGTGCTCGCCGCCATGGCGGTCACCCTCTACGTCGCGGTCGACTTCGTCCTGCGGCGCCTGCTGCCCTGGCAGCCCGAAACCCTTCTTACCGACGAGGGAGAATGACACCGTGAGAATGCTGAAGCTCGCCGCCGCCGTCCTCGGCATCGGCCTCCTGGGCGCCGCCCCCGGCCCCGCCCTCGCGCAGGACGGGACCGAGAAGCTGACGGTCCTGCTGGACTGGTTCGTGAACCCCGACCATGCGCCGCTCTACGTCGCCCTGGAGAAGGGCTATTTCCGGGACGCCGGACTGGAGGTCGAGTTCATACAGCCCGCCGATCCGGCCGACCCGCCGAAGCTGGTCGCCGCCGGTCGCGGCGACGTCGCGATCTCCTACCAGCCCGAGCTGCACCTCCAGGCCGACGCCGGGCTGCCGCTGACGCGGATCGGCACCCTGGTGGCGACCCCGCTCAACTCCGTGATCGTGCGCGGCGACGGGCCCATCCGGACGCTGGCCGACCTGAAGGGCCGGAAGGTCGGCTACTCGGTGACAGGGTTCGAGGACGCGCTCCTGACCGCGATGCTGGAGACGGCCGGCCTCGGCCGCGACGACGTCGAGCTGGTCAACGTCAACTTCGCGCTCTCCGCCTCGCTGATGAGCGGCCAGGTCGACGCCGTGATCGGCGGCTACCGGAACTTCGAGCTGAACCAGATGGAGCTGGAAGGCCATCCCGGCCGCGCCTTCTACCCCGAGGAGCACGGCGTCCCGCCCTATGACGAGCTGGTGATCCTCGCCAATTCCGAGCGCCTCGACGATCCGCGCCTGGTGCGCTTCCTGGACGCGGTCGAGCGCGGCGTCCTCTACCTCGTCAACAATCCCGAGGACAGCTGGGAGCTGTTCCGCAAGGGCCGCCCGGACGTCGACAACGAGCTGAACCGCAAGGCTTGGGACGACACCCTGCCCCGCTTCGCGCACAGCCCCTCGGCGCTGGACGAGAAGCGCTACGAGCGCTTCGCGCGCTTCCTGCAGGAACGCGGCCTGATCAAGGAGGTCCCGCCGCTGGAGAGCTACGCGGTCCAGCTCCGCTGAACAGCCCGTCCCCGACCCGCTGACCCGATCTAGGGACAAGGGAACAGCGCGACCGGTCGGTCGGGCGTTCCCGTCAGCGCCGCGAGCGGCGTGCAGGCGCCGGCCGCGCACAGCTCATAGTCGGACGTGAAGGTGGAGTTGGCCAGGACCACGCGCTCCAGCGGGGCGAGGTCGGGGCGGTAGCGCCACCAGCCCCCCTCCAGAACCGCGCCGTCCGGGACCTCCATCCCGGCGCCGTGGCCGCGGATGGCCGCCTCCTCCAGCACCAGGCCGCCATCCGCGACGGCCCAGGCCTCGCGCCAAGCGATCTTCTCGACGGAGTGGGTCCAGGACAGCTCGAAGCGGTCGGCCGGCACGCTGGCAAGCAGCGTGCCGGCGACCGCCGCGATGCACAGCGCCGCCGGCACTCAGGCGGTCCCGGCCACCGTCCGGCGCACCCTCCAGACGTGGAACACCAGGAACGAGCCGCACAGCAGGAAGCCGATCTCGTCCGTGATCGGCAGCGCCACGACCATCATGAAGGCGCCGGCCGTGGCCCACAGACGCTCGTACCAGCTCAGCGGCGCGAACAGGAAGCCGATCGATCCCGCCCCCCACAGCCCCACCGACAGCAGGGCCTTGATGACGATGTAGCCGATCGCGACCGGGTCGTCGGACTGCAGCATCAGGGCCGGCGAGTAGACGGCCATGAACGGGACGACGAAGCCGGCGATGGCGATGCGAAGGCACTGGATGCCGATGCGCAGGCCGGGGGCGCGGGCGATCGGCGCCGCGGCGAACGCCGCCAGCGCCACCGGCGGGGTCAGGTCGGCCATGATCCCGAAATAGAACACGAACATGTGGCTGACGATCAGCGGCACGCCCAGTTCCAGCAGCGCCGGGCCGACCAGGGACGAGGTGATGATGTAGTTGGGGATGGTCGGGATGCCCATGCCCAGGATCAGGCACGTCACCATGGTCAGCACGAGGCTGAGGAACAGGCTCCCCTCGCCGACCGACACGATCACGCGCACGAAGTTGCTGCCGAGCCCGGTCAGGGTCATCGTGCCGATGATGACGCCGACCAGCGCGCAGGCCACGCCGACGGCGAGCGCGTTCTTCGCCCCCTCGGCGAGGCTGTCGACCGCGAGCACGAGCGTCTCGCGGCCGCCGCGGTGCAGCAGGTTCAAGGCGACCAGCCCCGCCACAATCGTGAACACGACCTGGATGCCGTAGTCGAGGAACAGCGAGGTCAGCGCGCCGAGCGCGATCCAGAACAGGATGCGGGCCGCCATGGGGCCGATGCGGGCAGTCAGCGCGCTGGCCAGGATCAGCACGACCGTCAGCGCGAGGCCGACCGTCCCGGCGAAGAGCGGCGTGTACCCCGTGAACAGCAGGTAGACCAGGATCGCGAGCGGGATGATCAGGTGCCACTTCGCCTTCAGCGCCGCGAACGCGTTCGGCAGTTCCGAGCGCGGCAGCCCCAGCAGGTTCAGGCGGCCGGCCTCGAGATGCACCATCCAGAGGACCGTCGCGAAATAGAGCAGCGCCGGGATCAGTGCCGCGCGCACCACCTCGACATAGGGGACGTTGATCGTCTCGGCCATGATGAAGGCGACGGCACCCATCACCGGCGGCATGATCTGGCCGCCCATGCTCGCCGTCGCCTCGACCGCGCCCGCGAAGGCCGGGCGGTAGCCGAACTGCTTCATCAGCGGGATCGTGAACTGGCCGGTCGTGACGACGTTCGCGACGCCGGACCCGTTGATCGTGCCCATCATCGCCGACGAGACGACGGCCACCTTGCCCGGCCCGCCGCGGGTATGGCCGACGCTCCCGAGCGCGATGTCGTTGAACAGGCCGATCATGCCGGCGCGCTCGAGGAAGCTGCCGAACAGGATGAACAGGAAGATGTAGGTCGACGAGACGTAGATCGGGGTGCCGAAGATCCCCTCGGTGCCGAGGAACATGTGGTCGGCGACCTGGTCGAAGCCGAAACCCCGGTGGTCGAGCGGCGACGGCAGGTACTCGCCGAACAGCGCATAGCCCAGGAACAGCCCGCAGATCGCCGGCAGGGCGAAGCCCATGATCCGCCGGGCCGCCTCGAAGACGAGCACGACCA
The DNA here is from genome assembly GCF_035998295.1 of Arenibaculum sp. Lineage (NCBI taxonomy): Bacteria > Pseudomonadati > Pseudomonadota > Alphaproteobacteria > Rhodospirillales > Azospirillaceae > Arenibaculum > Arenibaculum sp. The sequence continues at coordinate 65,514 of NZ_DASYHS010000070.1, forward strand.
TGATGCTGCCGACGACGAGGTCGGTCAGGTTGGGCCAGCCCGCGCGCAGGAGGATGTCGACCTCGAAGATCCAGTGGTAGGTGGCGAGCGCGAAGGCGAGGGCCCCGAGCAGCCAGTCCCGCGCCGCGGCCGCGCGGCCGGGCTGGCGGGCGGCCGACAGCGCAAAGGTCAGCAGCAGCAGGAAGCCGACATGGATCGAGCGGACGACGAGGCTCGACAGCGGCGTGAACGCGGCGGTCCAGATCTGGAACACCGAGAAGGCCACCGCGATCGCGAAGAGGATCTTGCCGACCGGGAGTGCCCGGTCCGGCAGCGATCCGTGCAGCGGCCCATGTTCGCCGGCGATCTCTGGCTGGGCGGCCGGCTGGGAGGCCGGCTGTGAAGGTGGAACGGGGCTTGCCGCCATGCGGCTGGTCTCCAGAAAGGCAGACGGCGGCCGGGCGCGCGTGGCCCGGCCGCCGGTCGGGGTCGTCCGGTCAGGACCGTCCGGTCAGTTCAGGACGCCCTTCTCGCGGTAGTACCGCTCGGCGCCGGGGTGCAGCGGGATCGGCATGCCCTCGGTCGCCTTCGACAGGTCGATGGCCTGCGCCGCGGCGTGGGCCGCGGTCATGTCGTCGAGGTTCTCGAAGATCTGCTTGGTCAGCTGGTAGCCCAGCTCCTCGTCGACGCCCTCATGCGTCGCGAGGAAGTTGACGACGGCCGCGGTCGGCACGTCCTTGTCCTGGCCGTCATAGGTGCCGGCCGGGATGACGGTGGGGACGTAGACCGGGTCGCCGATCTGCGAGACCACGTCCTCGGGGATCGCCACCACGACGATGTCGTTGGTCGCGGCGAGGTCGCGGATCGAGGCCACGCCGAGGCCCGCGGACTGCAGCGTCGCGTCGATCTGCCGGTTCTTCACCAGCTCGACCGATTCGGCGAAGGGCAGGTACTCTACCTTCTCGAGGTCGTCGTAGCTGAGGCCGGCCGCGGCGAGCACCGCGCGCGCGTTCAGCTCCGTCCCCGACCGGGGCGCGCCGACCGACACGCGCTTGCCCTTGAGGTCGGCCAGCGTCTCGATGCCGCTGTCGGCACGGGCGACGACCTGGATGTAGTTGGGATAGACCGCGGCGATGCCGCGCAGCTTGTCCAGCTTCTCGCGGAAGCCGACCTCCGTGTTGCCCTCCCACGCATGGCTCAGCGAGTCGCCCAGCGTGAACGCAACTTCGCCGCGTCCCGCCTGCAGGAGGTTGAGGTTCTCCACCGACGCCTTGGTCGACTGGACCGAGGTGCGGACCTCGGGGATGTTCTCAGCATAGATCTTCGACAGCGCGACGCCGAGGGGGTAGTAGACGCCGCTCGTGCCGCCGGTCAGAATATTCACGAACTGCTCCGCCTTGGCGGGCGCGGTCATGGCAAGCGCCACGGCTGCGGCGGCGAGCAACTTCTTCATGGGGTTTCCTCCCGTTTGTTCTTGACCTTCTCGGGCCGAGCCCGAGAGGTTAATGCGCATTCGCGGGATTTGCCATAGGGTTGGACGACACGGCGTCGCGCGGGCGGCGGTCGGGGATCGGCAACCGGAATTCGGAGGAGCGACGCCATGGACATGACTGGCGAGTATCGGATCGGGGCGCCACGCGAGACGGTATGGGCGGCACTCAACGATCCCGAGGTGCTGCGCCAGTGCATCCCCGGCTGCGAGGAGCTGGAGAAGCTGTCCGACACCGAGTACGCGGCGAAGGTCGTGGCCAAGGTGGGGCCGGTCAAGGCGAAGTTCGCGGGCAAGGTGGCGCTGTCCGACCTGGACCCGCCCAACGGCTACACGATCTCCGGCGAAGGCAGCGGCGGCGCGGCCGGCTTCGGCAAGGGCGGGGCTCGCGTCCGGCTGGCCGAGGACGGGCCCGCCACCACGGTCCTCGCCTACGAGGCGCATGCCACGGTCGGCGGCAAGCTCGCCCAGATCGGCTCGCGACTGGTCGATGCGACCGCGCGCAAGATGGCCGACGATTTCTTCGCCCGGTTCACCGAGGTGGTCGGCCGGCCGGCGGCGGTGGTTGCCGACGTCCCGCCGCCCGACCCCGTGCCCGAGCCGGTGCCGGGCGCCGAGCCCGTGCCCGCCGCGATGCCCCCTCACCGGGACGAGGACGCGGCCGTCGCCGCCGCCGAGCCGGTGCCCGCGGCGGCCGCGCCGATGACGGCGCCGGGCCCCACCACCCAGACCGGCGGGGGACCTGCCCCCCAGACCAGCGGGGGCCCCGCCCCCCAGACCAGCGGCGGACCCGCCACCCGGCCCGGCCAGGGCCTGCGGCCGGCGGTATGGATCGGCGCCCTCATCGTGCTGGTCGTTGTTCTGCTGCTGTTCTTCAACTGAAGCGATCGGATATCCCCCGGAGCCGCTTGACCTGCCTCCTTCCCTTTCTTAGCCTCATGCTAAAGAAAACGCCGGGCGCAGCGCGCGGTTGAGCGCCATAGCCCCCGGCGACGCAGTCATCCAGCCTGCATGAGGGAGGTCACGCGATGCCAACCGTTTCCATGACGGTGAACGGCAAGTCCGTCACCGGGGAGGTCGAGGGCCGTACGCTCCTCGTCCAGTTCCTCCGAGAGAACTTGCATCTCACCGGCACCCATGTCGGCTGCGACACGAGCCAGTGCGGGGCCTGCGTCGTCCATGTCGACGGCGCCTCGGTGAAGAGCTGCACGATCTTCGCCCTCCAGGCCGACGGGGCCTCCGTCACGACCATCGAGGGGCTGGCAGCACCCGACGGCACGCTGCACCCGATGCAGGCCGCCTTCCGCGAGCACCACGGCCTCCAGTGCGGCTTCTGCACGCCGGGCATGGTGATGTCCGCGGTCGACCTCGCGCGGCGCGACCCGGACCTCACCGAGCGCTCCGTGCGCGAAGGGCTCGAGGGGAACATCTGCCGCTGCACGGGCTACCACAACATCGTGAAGGCCGTGCTCGCAGGTGCGGAAGCGATGAAGGTCACGGCCGAGGCCGCCGAATAACGGGCCCGTTCCTGGGGAGAGAGACGTCATGGCTAATCCCAACGGCATCGGCGCCGCCGTCAGGCGCCGCGAGGACTTCAGGTTCCTTACCGGCCAGGGCACCTATACCGACGACATCGACCGGCCGGGCCAGACCTACGCCTACATCCTGCGCTCGCCGCACGCCCATGCCCGCATCCGCGGCATCGACCTGTCCGGGGTTTCGGACGCCCCGGGCGTCGTGGCCATCTATACCGGCCAGGACATGGCCGCCGACGGCGTCAAGAGCCTGCCGTGCGGCTGGCTGATCCACTCCCGGGACGGCAGCCCGATGAAGGAGCCGGCGCACATGCCGCTGGCGGTCGACAAGGTCCGCCACGTCGGCGATTCCGTCGCCGTCGTGATCGCCCGCACCCGCGGGCAGGCGCAGGACGCCGCCGAGCGGATCGTGGTCGACTACGAGGAACTGCCCGCCGTCATCGACATGAACGCGACCCTGGCGCCCGGCGCCACCAGCGTCCATGACGACGTCCCCGGCAACCTCTGCTACGACTGGCACCTCGGCGACGAGGCCGCCGTCGACGCCGCCTTCGCGAAGGCGGCGCACGTGACCAAGCTGGACCTCGTGAACCAGCGGCTCGTCCCGAACGCGATGGAGCCGCGCGTCGCGATCGGCGAGTACGACCGGGCGACCGGGGAGCACACGCTCTACACGACCAGCCAGAACCCCCACGTGATCCGGCTGCTGATGGGCGCCTTCGTGCTGGGCATCCCCGAGCACAAGCTGCGCGTCGTCGCCCCCGACGTGGGCGGCGGCTTCGGCTCGAAGATCTTCCACTACGCCGAGGAGGCGATCGTCACCTGGGCGTCGCGCAGGGCGGGCGTCCCGGTGAAATGGACCTCCGACCGCTCGGAAGCCTTCCTCACCGACGCGCACGGCCGCGACCACCTGACCCATGCCGAGCTGGCGCTCGACGCCGACGGCACCTTCCTGGGCCTGCGCGTGCGCACCACCGCGAACATGGGCGCCTATCTCTCCACCTTCTCGACGTCAATCCCGACATATCTCTACGCGACGCTGCTGGCGGGCCAGTACCGGACGCCGGCGATCTATGCCGAGGTCAAGGCGGTGTTCACGACCACCACGCCGGTCGACGCCTATCGCGGCGCGGGGCGGCCCGAGGCCTGCTACGTGATCGAACGGCTGGTCGACAACGCGGCGCGCGAGCTCGGCATCGACAAGGCCGAGATCCGCCGGCGCAACTTCATCCCGGCCGATGCCTTCCCCTACGCGACCCCCGTCGCCCTCACCTACGACACCGGACGCTTCGACATCTGCCTCGACGAGGCGCTGAAGATGATCGACTACGACGGTTTCCCGGCGCGGCGCGCCGAGGCGAAGGCCAGGGGCAAGCTGCGGGGCATCGGCCTGTCGAGCTACATCGAGGCATGCGGCATCGCGCCGTCCAACGTCGCAGGCGCGCTGGGTGCGCGCGCCGGCCTCTACGAGTCCGCCGAGGTCCGCTTCCATCCCACCGGCTCGGTGACGGTGTTCACCGGCAGCCACAGCCACGGCCAGAGCCACGAGACCACCTTCGCCCAGATCGTCGCCGACAAGTTCGGCATCCCGATCGAGACCGTGGAGATCGTGCACGGCGACACCGCGAAGGTGCCGTTCGGCATGGGCTCCTACGGCTCGCGCTCGCTCGCGGTCGGCGGCTCGGCGATCGTCAAGGCGATCGACAAGGTCGTCAACAAGGCGAAGAAGATCGCCGCCCACATGCTGGAGGCGGCCGAGACCGACATCGAGTTCAGCGACGGCCGCTTCACGGTCGCCGGCACGGACAAGAGCCTCGGCATCGGGGACATCGCGCTCTCCGCCTACGTCCCGCACAACTTCCCGCTCGACGAGCTGGAGCCCGGGCTCGACGAGCAGGCCTTCTACGACCCGAAGAACTTCACCTACCCCAACGGGACGCAGGTCTGCGAGGTGGAGATCGACCCCGATACCGGCACGACGCGGATCGTCAACTTCGTCGCGGCCGACGACTTCGGGCGCGTCATCAACCCGATGGTCGTCGAGGGGCAGGTCCATGGCGGCATCGTCCAGGGCATCGGCCAGGCGCTGTTCGAGCACGCGGTCTACGACCCCGAGAGCGGGCAGCTCCTGACCGGCTCCTACATGGACTACTGCATGCCGCGGGCCGACGACCTGCCGAGCCTGCAGGTCACCTACCACGAGGAGGCGCCCTGCACCCACAACCCGCTCGGCGTCAAGGGATGCGGCGAGGCCGGGACGATCGGCGGCGCGGCCGCGGTGATGAACGCGGTCGTCGACGCGCTGGCGGAGTTCGGCGTCGGCCACATCGACATGCCCGCGACGCCGGAGAAGGTCTGGCGGGTGATCCAGGCGGGCAAGATGCCCATGGCCGCCGAATAGGAGAGGACCTCACGATGTACGGTTTCGACTACCATCGTCCGGGCTCCGTCGCCGACGCGGCGGCGCTGCTGGCCAAGACCGAGGACGCGAAGCTCCTCGCCGGCGGCCAGACCCTGATCCCGACCCTGAAACAGCGGCTGGCGCAGCCCTCGGACCTCGTCGACCTCGGCCGCATCCCGGAGCTGAAGGGCATCCGCGAGGAGGCCGGCGGCCTCACCATCGGGGCCATGACGACCCATGCCGAGGTCGCGTCCAGCCCAGTGGTCGCCGGAGTGATCCCGGCGCTCGCCCAGCTCGCGGGGCTGATCGGCGACCGCCAGGTGCGCAGCCGCGGCACGCTCGGCGGGTCGATCTGCAACAACGACCCGGCCGCCGACTATCCGGCCGGCCTGGTCGGCCTCGGCGCCACCGTCCGGACCAGCCGGCGCGAGATCGCGGCGGAGGACTTCTTCACCGGCATGTTCGAGACGGCGCTGGAGCCGGACGAGATCGTCGTCGCGGTGCATTTCCCGAAGCCGGACCGGGCGGGATACGCCAAGTTCCGCAACCCCGCCAGCCGCTACGCCATGGTCGGCGTCTTCGTCGCCCAGCGTGGCGCCGAGGTCCGCGTCGCGGTGACCGGCGCCGGGCCGAGCGTGTTCCGGGCCGGCGCGATGGAGGACGCGCTCGCCAAGGGCTTCGACCCGGCGGCGCTCGACGGCGCCACGGTCGATGCGGACGGGCTCAACGGCGACATCCACGCCAGCGCCGAGTACCGCGCCCATCTCGTCGGCGTGATGGCGAAGCGCGCGGTCGCGGCCTGCGGCTGACCGCCGCCGATGGACCGAGGGGGCGGAGGCGCAGGTCTCCGCCCCTTTTCCATGCCCGCTTCCGCACCGGTCCGAATGCGCTATTGTCCCTGGAGGTGGTCTTCTGATGCGATGGACCGTTCCCGGCCGAGAATGAGCTCTCGATGACAGACGACAAGCACGCCCTGCCCGTTCCCGACAGCGTCGATGCCGTCCTGGACCTGCTGCGCCACGGCGACTACCTCGCCGAACGCTCGCTCGCCACCGCGCTCTTCCTGGCGCTCAGGCTGCGGCGGCCGCTGTTCCTGGAAGGCGAGGCCGGCGTCGGCAAGACCGAGATCGCGAAGGTCCTCGGCCGCACGCTCGGCCGCCGCCTGGTGCGGCTCCAGTGCTACGAAGGCCTGGACGTCGGGTCGGCGGTCTACGAATGGAACTACGCGCGCCAGATGATCGAGATCCGCCTCGCCGAGGCGAGCGGGCAGCGCGACCGCGACACGCTGGGCCAGGACGTGTTCTCCGAGCGGTTCCTGATCCGCCGGCCGCTGCTCCAGGCCCTGGAGAGCCACCCCGAAGGGCCGCCGGTGCTGCTGATCGACGAGCTGGACCGCACCGACGAGCCGTTCGAGGCGTATCTCCTGGAGGTGCTGTCGGATTTCCAGGTCACGATCCCGGAGATCGGGACGATCGCCGCCGCCGAGCCGCCGCTCGTGATCATCACCTCCAACCGCACCCGCGAGATCCACGACGCGCTGAAGCGGCGCTGCTTCTACCACTGGGTCGACTATCCCGACGCGGCGCGGGAGATGGAGATCCTGCGGGTGAAGGTTCCGGGTGCCGACGAACGCCTGACGGCGCAGGTCGTCGGCTTCATCCAGCAGCTCCGGGGCATGGACCTGTTCAAGGTCCCGGGCGTGGCCGAGACCCTGGACTGGGCGCAGGCGCTGGTGGAGCTCGACCGCCTGGAGCTCGACCCCGAGACGATCAACGACACGCTCGGCACGATCCTGAAATACCAGGACGACATCGCCCGCATCCAGGGCAGCGAAGCCGGCCGGATCCTCGCCCAGGTGAAGTCCGAGCTGGCGACGACCGGGATCTGAGGCCGGCCATGGTCCGGGACGCGCGCGACCTCGCCGTCGAGCCGGGAGGGCGCCTCACCCTCAACATCATGCATTTCGCCCGCGCGCTCCGGGCCGCGGGCCTGCCGGTCGGTCCCGGCAAGGTGCTCCAGGCGGTCGAGGCGGTCGAGACGGTCGGCCTCGCCAGCCGCAGGGACTTCTACTGGGCGCTGCATTCGGTCTTCGTCAACCGGCGCGACCAGCACGAGCTCTTCAACCAGGCATTCCACGTGTTCTGGCGCAATCCGGAACTCCTCAAGCGCATGATGGCGCTGCTCCTGCCGGCCTTGCGCGCGGAGCTGAAGCGGTCGGGGCCGGAGCTGTCCCCCCGCCTGGCCGAGGCGCTGCAGCCGCGCCGGGCGGATGCCGATCACGGCCGCGGCCGCGAGGAGGAGAAGCGGGAGATCGAGATCGACGCCACCATGACATGGTCGCAGCGCGAGCTGCTCCAGGTCATGGACTTCGAGAAGATGGGCACGGCCGAGACGGCCGCGGCCAAGGCCGCGATGAAGCGGATGCGGCTGCCGCTGATGACGGTGGCAACGCGGCGCTACGCGCCCAGCCCGGCGGGGCGCAGCGCCGACATGCGCGCGACGCTGCGGCGCACCCTGCGCTCCGGCGGCGCCTCGATCGACCTCGCGCGCCGCCGCCGCCGCGTGCGCCATCCGCCGCTGGTCGTGCTCTGCGACATCAGCGGCTCGATGAGCCGGTATTCCCGGATGCTGCTGCACTTCCTGCACGCGCTGACCAACGACCGGGACCGCGTCCACACCTTCCTGTTCGGAACGCGCCTCACCAACGTGACGCGCCATCTGCGCCACAAGGACGTCGACGTGGCGCTCGAGAAGGTGGCCGGCGCCGTCGAGGACTGGTCGGGCGGCACCCGGATCGGCCAGACGATCGAGCGCTTCAACCGCGACTGGTCGCGCCGCGTGCTCGGCCAGGGCGCGGTGGTCCTGCTGATCACCGACGGCCTGGACCGGGACGCGGGGCTCGGGCTCGATGCCCAGATGGAACGCCTGCACAAGAGCTGCCGGCGCCTGATCTGGCTCAACCCCCTCTTGCGCTACGAGGGCTTCCAGCCGAAATCCTCCGGCATCCGGGCGATCATGCCCCATGTCGACGAGTTCCGGCCGGTGCACAACCTCCAGAGCCTGGAGGATCTGGCCCGCGCCCTGACCCATGTCGGGCCGCGCCGCCAGGACGGCATGAGACGATGGACCGAGGAGATGTCATGAACGGCGAAGCCGACATTCTCGCCCGCGCGGCGGAACTGCGCGGTTCGGGCCGCAGGGTGGCGCTCGCCACCGTGGTCCGGACCTGGGGGTCCTCGCCGCGCCCGGTCGGCAGCCAGCTTCTCGTCGACGAGGAGGGCGCCATGCTCGGGTCCGTCTCCGGCGGCTGCATCGAAGGTGCCGTCGTCCACGAGGCGATGAAGGTGATGGAGGACGGGGAGCCCCGCATGCTGTCCTTCGGCGTCAGCGACGAGCAGGCCTGGGAGGTCGGGCTCGCCTGCGGCGGCCAGGTGCAGGTCTATGTGGAGACGGTCGAATGAAGGCCGACATCCTCCGCCGGCTCGTCGACGCGCGGGCCGCCAAGCGTCCCGCCGCGCTGGTGACCGATCTCGGCACCGGCATGCAGTCGATCGTGCTGGACGACGGCGTCCACGGCGCGTTCGGCATGACCGACGAGGAGCTTGCCCTGGTCCGGCGCCACCTCGCCCTCGACCGCAGCGCCATCGTGGAGCAGGACGAGCGCTCCTGGTTCGTCCATGCGTTCAACCCGCCGCTGCGCCTCGCCATCGTCGGCGCGGTCCACATCGCCCAGGCCTTGGCCCCCGTCGCCGCACTTTCCGGCTACGACGTCGTGATCGTCGACCCGCGGCGCGCGTTCGCGACCGAGACCCGGTTTCCCGGCGTCGCCCTCAGCGACGACTGGCCGGACGACGGGCTGCGCGCGATCGGCATCGACCGCCGGACGGCAGTCGTGACCTTGACCCACGACCCCAAGCTCGACGACCCCGCACTCCAGGTGGCGTTGCGCTCGCCGGCATTCTACGTCGGTTCGCTCGGCAGCCGGCGGACGCATGCCAAGCGCGTCGCAAGGCTGCGCGAGGCCGGGTTCTCCGAGGCGGAGATCGCCCGGATACGCGCGCCGGTCGGGCTCGACATCGGCGCCGTGTCCCCGGCGGAGATCGCGGTCGCGATCATGGCCGAGATCACGGCCACCTTGCGGGCGTCGACCGGGGACGGCGCGGAGGACGGTTGAGATGCGGTTCGGCCCGATCCCACTGGAGCACGCGCAAGGCGCTATCCTCGCGCATTCCTTGCGGACGGGCGCCCTGACGTTCAGGAAAGGCCGGAAGCTGGCGGCCGCGGACGTCGCGGCACTGGCCGCCGAAGGGATCGCGGAGGTCACGGCGGCCCTCCTCGATCCCGACGACGTCGGCGAGGACGAGGCGGCCACGAGGCTCGCGGCCGACCTGCTCGGCCCGGGGCTGCGGGCCAGCGCCGCCTTCACGGGCCGCGTCAACCTGTTCGCCGAACGGCCCGGCGTCCTCGTCCTCGACCGCGAGCGGCTGGACCGGTTCAACCGGATCGACGAGGCGATCACGGTCGCGACGCTCCCGCCCTTCGCGGCCGTCGAGCCCCGCCAGATGGTCGCCACGGTGAAAATCATCCCCTTCGCCGTCCCGAACGGGGCCGTGGAGCGGGCCGCCGCCCTGGCGCGGGGCGGCGAACCGGCGCTTCGGATCGCCGGCTACCGCCCGGTTCGGGCGGCCCTGGTCCAGACCCGGCTCGCCGGGACGAAGGAGAGCGTGCTCGACCGCACGGTCGCGGTCACCCGCGACCGGCTGCAGGCGCTCGGCGGCACGCTGGAGGCCGAGCGGCGCTGCCGCCACGACGAGGCGGCGCTCGCGGCCGAGATCGGGTCCCTGCGGGGGACGGGCGTGGAGATCCTGCTGATCGCCGGCGCGTCGGCCATCACCGACCGGCAGGACGTGCTCCCCGCCGCGATAGAGCGGGCGGGTGGGCGGGTCGACCATTTCGGCATGCCCGTCGACCCCGGCAACCTCCTCCTCCTCGCCCATCTCGGCGAGGTGCCGGTCCTGGGGCTGCCGGGCTGCGCCCGGTCGCCGAAGCTGAACGGCTTCGACTGGGTGCTCCAGCGCCTCGCCGCCGGGGTCCCGGTCGGCCGCGACGAAGTCATGGCGATGGGGGTCGGCGGCCTGCTGGCGGAGATCCCGAGCCGGCCTTTGCCCCGCGCCTCCGGCGGGCTCGGCCTCGTGGAGGCGCCGCGGGCGCCGCGGATCGCGGCGATCGTGCTCGCCGCGGGCCAGTCGCGGCGGATGGGCACCAACAAGCTGGTCGAGGAGGTCGGCGGCATGCCGATGGTCGCCCGCGTCGTCGACGCGGTGCTGGCCTCGGCCGCGGCCCCCGTCGTCGTCGTGACCGGCCACCAGCAGCAGGCGGTGGCGGCGGCACTCGCGGGACGGCCGGTCACCCTCGTGCACAACCCCGCCCATGGCGAAGGGCTCAGCACGTCGCTCAAGGCCGGGATCGTCGCCCTGCCCGACGACGTCGACGGCGCGCTCGTGTGCCTCGGCGACATGCCCGGCGTCGCGCCGTCGGCCCTGGACCGGCTGATCGCCGCCTATGCGCCGGCCGAGGGCCGCGCGATCTGCGTGCCGACCTTCGGCGGCAAGCGGGGCAACCCCGTCCTGTGGGACCGCCGCTTCTTCGCGGAGATGATGGAGATCGCCGGCGACGTCGGCGCGCGCCACCTGGTCGGGGCGCATGCCGACCAGGTTGCCGAGGTCGAGATCGGCGACGACGGGGTGCTGGTCGACGTCGACACCCCCGAGGCGCTGGCGGCGCTTCGGGCCGGGAACTGAGCGGCCTAAGCCAGTTCCTCCAGGAAGCGTCTCACGATCTCGAAGGCGCCGTGGTCGTACACGTCGTTGTGCCCGGCGGCCGGCAGCCAGGCCGCCCGCTTCGGCTCGGCCGCGGCCTCGAACAGCCGGCGGCCGAAGCGGATCGGAATGATCCGGTCCCGCTCGCCGTGGACGATCAGCAGCGGCGCCCGGATGCGCCCGATCTTCGCCAGGCTGTCGAAGCGGTCGTGCATCAGCAGCCGCACCGGCGCCCAGGGAAAGCGCATCGCGCCGACATCGGGTACGGACGTGTACGGCGCTTCCAGGACGACGCCGGCCACCCGCCGCTCGACCGCCATCTGCACCGCGACCCCCGTGCCGAGCGATTCGCCGTAGACCACGACCGGCGCTTCTCCCAGCCGGTCCAGGAAGGCCCGCGCGTCGGCATAGAGCCCGTCCTCGCTCGGCCGCCCGGGGTTGCCGCCATAGCCGCGATATCCCGCCAGCAGGACGCCGAAGCCCGCATCGATGAGATGGCGCGCCTTGAACCCACGCAGGCCGAGATGCCCGGCATTGCCGTGAAACAGGACGACCGTCGGCAGGCCGGCGCCCGACGGGGGACGATGCCAGCCCGTCAGGTCGAGCCCGTCCACGGTGCGCACGACGATCGGCGCCATGTCGGGGACGTTCCAGGCCTCCGGCCGGGCCTGCGCGCGGTCGGGGAAGAACAGCAGCTTGCGTTGCGCCGCATAGAGCAGGCCGAGCAGGCCGCCATATCCCACCGCCGTCCCGGCCGCCAGCAATGCCACCACGCCTTCCTCCGCCGATCTTCCGTCATGCCGCATACGAAACACGCGAGCGCCCGTCGCCGCCGCATCACCGCCAGGCGAGCGGACCGAGCAGCGAGAACCATGCCAGGCTGGCCCCGAGGGAGGCCAGCGCCATCGGGATGCCGCAGCGGGCATGCGTCCGGAAGTCCAGCACTACGCCGGACCGCCGGGCGCGCTCCGAGACGATCAGGTTCGCGAGGCTGCCGATCAGCAGCAGGTTGCCGGCATGGGTGGAGAGCACGGCCAGCGCCTGCAGCGCCGCCTCCCCCGGCGCCGGCCAGACCGAAAGCAGCAGCATCACCGCAGGCACGTTGCCGACGGTGTTGCTCGCCAGCAGCGAGAAGCCGGCGAGCGGGCCGAGCGCCGCGAGGTCCACGCGGCCCAGCGCGATCCAGGCCGCGGCCCCGGCGCCGTAGGCGCTTGCCGACATGGCGCCAGTCACGACGAACAGGCTCGCGAACAGGACGATGAGGCTCCAGTCGACGCCGGCCATCAGGCTCCGGGTCTCGTGCCGCCGGCTCACGAACAGCAGCGCCGCCACGCCGGCCACCGCGACCTCGTGCGGGAGCGGGCTCGCGAAGAGCGCGACCAGCAGCATGGTGGCGGCCAGCGCCTTCGCGAGCGCCGGCCGGTCGACGGCCGGTGGATGGACCGTCGGCGGATCGGCCACGGAGTTGGTGGCCGCCGCCTGCCGGCGGAACGCGCCGTGCCAGACGAAGGCGACCGTCGCGAAGACGCAAGCCATGCCCATCAACGCGGGCGGCCCGCAGACGAGAAGGAAGCGCCAGAAATCGAGCGCACCGGCCTGCGCGATCAGGATGTTCTGTGGATTGCCGATGATCGTCGCCGCCGAGCCGGCGTTGCTGGCCCCGGCGAGCGCGATCAGGTACGGCCGGGGATCGAGCCCCCGCGCGGTCAGGCCGGCGCACAGCAGCGGCGTCATCGCGAAGGCGACGACGTCGTTGGCGACCACCGCCGACAGCCCGCCCGCGACCGCGACGACGAGCGCCAGCAGCACCAGCGGCGAGCCCCGGTACCCGGCGATGCGGGCGGCGCACCACCCGTAGGCGCCCGCGATCTCGAACTGGGTGGAAAGGACCATCAGCCCGAACAGCATGACCAGCGTCGGCAGGTCGATGAAGCCGGCCGCCTGCCGGCTCGTGACGGCCCCGCATGCCAGCAGGACGACGGCGCCGATGAAGGCCATGCCCGTGCGGTCGATCCGGAACCGGGGCACCCGGCCGGCCGCCATGGCGAGATACGTCGCGACGAAGACGACGGGGAGCAGCCAGCCCGCCGCGGCATCGGGCATGGAGGTCAGTCTCCGTTCCGTCGTTCCCGCTCGACCGCGCACAGCCGCAACCAGCGGCCGGCGATCGTCGCGGCGAGTTCGGCGGCCGCCGGCTCGCGACCGGTGAATTCCTCGCCGAGACGCCCGGCCAGCCGAACGCCGCCGGGAGGAAGCACGCCGGCGGCGGCATCGATCCAGCCGCGCACGATGCCCTCGGTCACCTCGGGATGGAACTGCACGCCGTAAAGGACGTCCTCCGCCACGAAGGCCTGGTTCCGGCACGCCTCTCCGGTCGCCAGCAGCAAGGCGCCCGCCGGCAGGTCGAAGGTGTCGTAGTGCCATTGGAAGACGCGCGGCGGCGCGCCGATGCCGCCGAAGACCGGATCGGCGGCCGCGGTGCCGGTGGGCGCCACCGTCTCGAAGCCGAACTCGGGGACGCGGAGCGGATAAACGCGATTGCCGAGCGCGCGGGCGATGAGCTGCGCCCCCAGGCACACGCCAAGCACCGGTCGCCGCTGGTCCCGGCACTGGCGGATCAGGTCCAGCAGATGCGGCAGCCAGGGACTGCTCGCATCGTCGGTGGCGCTCTGCGCCCCGCCGAGCACGACGGCGCCGGCATAGCCCGACATCGTGGCCGGCAGGTCGGCGGCCGCGGCCGGGGTCACCGTGACCAAGTCGGCTCCTGCCGCGGCCAAGGCCTCTCCGATGAGGCCCGCCGGCGCCCTGAAGCTGTTCTCGACGACCAGAATGCGCATGCCCGCCCCCGCACGGATCTTCCGATCGCGGATGTTCACGATCCGGCGGGACTGCGCCAGCGGGGAGTGTGCAACCCGGCTATGCGGTCGTCCGGGGGTCGAGCGGGAAGATCGGCCGGCGCAGCTTCTTGAAGTCGAGGGCGCCGTAGTCGGAGGTCGTGACCCCTTCGCCCGCGCATTCGACGACGTGACGGGCGATCGGCCAGAAGCCGGCCCGCCAATGCACGCGCGACTTCAGCATCACGTACTGGCACATCGTCGGGTCGATGCCGAGGCTCAGCAGGCATCCGACGTCCCAGGGCTCGTGATGCCGCTCGATCACGACGATCTCGATCCCGCCGGTGTCGAGCACGACGGTCCGGCCCATCCCGACCCGGACGCCGGTGTACATGGGGCCGCGGATCGTGTACTCGCCGTCGGAGACCACCCGCACGGTGCCGCTCACGCGCAAGGGCTTCGGTTCCAGGCCCAGCTTGGGCATGGCGAGCTTGCCGCCGAGATCGATGGTCACCCGGCTGCCGACGCCCGCGTCGATCATCGTCGCAACCGCGGCGGGATCGTGGATCGCGAACGCGACGGCGTTCCGCAGGCCCTGGCGCAGCATCTCCCCGAGGACGAGCGTGACGTCCTGGGTTCCTCCCGATCCGCAGTTGTCGGAGTGGTCGAGCATCAGGACGGGACCGTCGGCCAGCCGCTTGGCCCTGGCCACGGCCTTGGCCGCCGGCTCGGGATGGTAGACGAACTCGGCCCGCCGGGCCCAGGCCTGGTCGAGAAGGCCCTCGCAGCCGTCCCGCGCCAGCGCCTCGTCGCCGTCGGAGACCGTGACCACGCTCAGGCCGGCATCGCGGATGTCGGCGTGCGGGAAGCCGCCGAACACGCTGGCGGCCAGAAGGCCGCCGCGCTCCAGCCGCCGGGCCTCGGCGACGAGGTCGCGCATCGGCGCATCGTCCGTGCCTTGGCGCATCACATGCGGCAGCATCGGGCGGTTGCCCCAGGTCATCACCGGGGCACGTTGCCCCTCCAGCATGGAGAAGATGATGCCGCCGACCCGCTCACCGGTCTCGAACATGTCGACATGGGGATAGGTCTTGAAGCCCGCGATCGCCGTGGAGTTGCGGACCATCGCGTCCGTCACGTTGGCGTGAAGGTCGAGCGCCACGCCCACCGGGACGTCCGGGGCGATCCGCCGCAGCGCGGCGAGAAGCTCGCCCTCCCCGTCCTGGTGCGTTTCGGTGACCATCGCGCCATGCAGGTCGAGCAGCACGGCGTCGCAGCCGCCGGCGACCGCCTCCAGGATCGGCTCGGTCAGGCGGCGGTAGGCGTCGTCCTCGACCGGTCCGCTCGGCCAGGCTTCCGCCGCCACCGGCGTCACGATCTCCGCGCCCGCCCGGTGCGCCATGTCGATGAAGGCGCCCATGGGGGTCGCCGTGCCGCGATAGGCCTCGTAGGCGGCCGCCCCGAACGCCGGCCCGCCGTTGCCGAAGCGGGACAGGGGCGTCGGGACCGGTGAGAAGGTATTCGTTTCGTGCTTCAGAAGTGCGATGACGACGCGCATTGTTCCTCCTGGACGGCGTCAGGCCGGCTGACGCGCATCCAGGGTCGCCTGTACTTTCGCCGCGATCAAGGCACCGATTCGGATTTCGGGCAGGAGGGCGAGCCCGTCGACCCTTTCGGCGTCGAGGTCGAGCACCGCTCCCCCCAGCCGGCCGCTGCGCAGGGCGGCATTGACCGCCGCGGCATCGACGATCGCCGAATGCGAGGCGTTGACGAGGACCGCGCCGCCCCGCATCTGCGTGATCGTCTCCCAGTCGATCAGTTCGTGCGTCTCCTCCGTCAGGGGGAGATGGACGCTGATCGCGTCCGCCTCGTCGAGCAGGCGGTAGAGCGGCATCGGCTCGACCTGCGTGTCGCGCCACGCCGGTGCTTCCCTGTCGAGCAACGGGTCGTAGGCCGCCACCCTCATGCAGAGCATCTGGGCGCGTCTCGCGACCTCGCGCGCGATGGGGCCGAAGCCGACCAGGCCCAGCAGCCTGCCGTCCGCCGTGCCGTGCACGCGGGCGAGGAGGTCGGATACGGTGCCAGCGGCCTGCCCGGCACGGTCGCTGTCCCGGACATGGGGGGCGGTATGGACCTCGATCCCACGGGCGCGGCACGCATCGGAGTCGACGCGCCCGAGATCGGTTCCGAGGCAACCGATCACCTGAAGCCGCGGAGCCGCGGCGAGCAGTTCGGCATCGATGATCGTACGATCCCCGACGATGAGGGCACGCGCCTCCGCCAGCGCGAATCCCAGCGCATCCAGGTCGAACGCGAGCCGGCGATCGTAACGGATTTCATAACGCAGTCCGAGTTCCCGGACGACGCAGTCCTCCATGGGTTCGGCAATGATGATGTCTGTCACGGCAACCACCGCGGTTGTTCGTATCGAAGTTTAACGGGAAACGTCCCGTTTTGGTTCTTTTCCCGACCATGTCCATTCAGACTAACCCGGCCGGGACCGGTGACAAGCTCCCATTCGCGAAGCGCCCCCTCCGGTCCGACCTGTGCCAGAATTAATACACTCAGGATGCCGGGTACGGCCGGCATCGCGGATCGAAGGGACGCCGACATGCCGTCACGATTGCCGAACGCCCGCATGGCAGCCGCCGCCACGCTCCTCGCCTTCTCCGTCGCCGCCGCCGCGCCGGCAACGGCCGAGCCGGTCACGCTGACCTTCCTCCACGTCAACGATCTCGACCGCATGGAGGAGGACGAGGGCCGAGGCGGCCTCGCGCGGCTCGTATCGGCGATACGCCGGGAAGCGGCCGACGCGCCCGGCGCGATCTTCACCCATGCCGGAGACGCGATCTCCCCCTCCCTGCTGTCCGGCTTCGATCAGGGCGCGCACATGATCGACCTGCTCGACGAAGCCGGCCTCGACGTCATGACCCTGGGCAACCACGAGTTCGACTTCGGCCCGGAGGTCGCGGTCGAGCGGATCGCACAGGCGCCGTTCCCGATCGTCGCGTCCAACGTCGCCCGCGGCGGAGCCCCGCTGCCGGGCACGGTGCCGCATCTCGTCCTCGAACGGGCCGGCTTCAAGGTCGGCTTCTACGGGCTGACGACGCCGACGACGACCCAGCTCTCCAGCCCCGGCGACGTCGAGTTCCGCCCGCTGGTGGAGACCGGCCTCGCAGCCGCCGCGGAGTTGCGCTCCCAGGGCGCCGACCTGGTCGTGGCGCTCGCCCATACCGGGTTCGACGAGGATCTGGCGCTCGTTCGGGCCGGAGCCGCGGACGTGGTCTTGAGCGGGCACGACCACATCCTGGCAAGCTATTACGACGGCAGGAGCATCCTCGTGGAGTCCGCGTCCCAGGCCGACTTCCTCACGGTCCTGGAGGTCGCGATCGAACGGGTCGAGGCAAGCGACGGCACGCGGCGCGTCGCCTGGACCCCGACGGTCCGCACGGTTTCCACGGCCGAGGTCGAACCCGACCCGCAGATGGAGGCCAGCATCGCCGCCTACCAGGAAAGGCTGAGCGAAGAACTCGACGTGCCGGTCGGGACCCTCGCCTCCGCGATGGACAGCCGCCGGGCGGCCGTGAGGGGCGGCGAGGCTGCGATCGGCAACCTGATCGCGGACGCGATGCGCGAGGGCGTCGGCGCCGACGTCGCGATCACTAATGGCGGCGGCATCCGCGCCGACAGGCTCTACGACGCCGGCACGACGCTGACCCGGCGCGACGTCCTGATGGAACTCCCGTTCGGCAACCGGACCGTCAAGCTCGAGGTGACCGGCGCCCAGATCCTGGCCGCCCTGGAGAACGGCGTCAGCCAGGTCGCCGAGGGCGGCGGGCGCTTCCCCCAGGTCTCCGGTCTCACCGTCACCTACGATCCCGCGGCCCAGCCCGGCGCGCGCGTCCGCAACGTGACGGTGGGCGGCGCGGAACTCGTCCCGGGGCAGACCTACACCCTGGCCACGAACGACTTCATGGCGAACGGCGGAGACGGCTACGTGATGTTCCGCGATGCCCGCCGGCTGATCGACGCGGCCGCGGGTTCGCTGATGGCGAGCCAGGTCATGGACCACGTCCAGGCCATGGGCAGCGTGGCGCCGCGAGTGGAAGGCCGGATCACCGCCGCGCAATAGCGCGCGGCCGCAGCGGGGCCGACACGGGTCAGCCCAGGGTCCCGCTGCCCAGCGCCCGGCTGTGCGTCCCGTCGTCGGTCCCGTCCTGGAGGCTGTACAGCCGGGCGTAGACGCCGCGCCGCCGGAGCAGATCGGCATGCGTCCCGGACTCGACCACCCGTCCCCCCTCGACCACGCAGATCCGGTCCGCATCGATGATCGTCGACAGCCGGTGGGCGATCACGAGCGTGGTCCGGCCCTCCTGCAGGCGGGCGAGCGCGGACTGCACGAGGCGTTCCGATTCGGTGTCCAGCGCGGAGGTCGCCTCGTCGAGGAGCAGGATCGGCGCGTTGCGGAGCATCGCGCGCGCGATCGCGATGCGCTGGCGCTGGCCGCCGGAGAGCTTCACGCCGAACTCGCCGACCACGGTGTCGTAGCCGTCGGGCAGATCGGTGATGAACTCGTGCGCCGCAGCGGCCCTCGCCGCGGCGAGGACTTCCTCCTCGGTGGCGCCGATCCGGCCATAGGCGATGTTGGCCCTGATCGTGTCGTCGAACAACGCGACCTCCTGGCTGACCAGCGCGATGCGCGAACGCAGGCTGGCAAGCGTCACGTCGCGCACGTCGATCCCGCCGATCGACACCGAACCGCCGTCCACGTCGTAGAAGCGGGGGATCAGGTTCAGGATCGTCGACTTGCCCGCGCCCGAAGATCCGACGAGCGCGACCTTCGCGCCGGCCGGCACCAGCAGGTCCACCCCGAGCAGCGCGCTCTTGCCGCCGGCATAGGAGAAGCTGACACCCTCGAAGCGGATGTCGTGACGCTCCGGCGCCAGGACGCGCGCCCCGGGCGAATCGACGATGGCGGGACGGGTGTCGAGCACGCCCAGCACGCGCTCGGCGGCGGCGAGACCGGCCTGGAGCTGCCCGTTCAGCTTGCCCAGGCGCTTCATCGGCTCGTAGGCGAGCAGGAACGCCGTAATGAACGAGAACAGGGCGCCCGCGGTCCGCTCGCCGGCGATGACCTGGTAGCCGCCGTACAAGATCACCGTGACGATGGCCACGCCGCTCAGGATCTCGGTCACCGGGGTGGAGACCGCCTGGACGCGGAAGCCTTTGTGGGTCAGTTGGAAGAGCCGGTCGATGATTCCCGCCGCGCGGGTCTTCTCGTACTCCTCCATGCCGTAGGCCTTGACGTGCCGGATGCCCTGGAACGTCTGGTTCAGCACCGATGAGAAATGACCCAGCTCCGCCTGGGTGCTGAACGACACCCGGCGCAGCCGCCGGCCGATGCGGGCGACGAACAAGGCCGCCACGGGGAATACCACGAAGGCGGCGGCCGCCAGCATCCAGTCCTGGTAGAACATGACCGCGACCAGGACCAGGAGGGTGAGGATGCTCTTGAACATCCCCGTCATCACCTCCGCCACCGCGTAGCGCATCACGTTGACGTCGTTGATCAGCTTCGAGACGAGCTGGCCGGCGGCATTGGCGTGGAAGAAGGAGAGGTCGGCATGCAGCAGGTGGGAGTAGAGCCGCCTCTGCACGTCGGCCACGATCGCCTGCCCGGCATGGTTCATCTGGACGCTGTGGCCGTAGGTCGCGATTCCGCGCAGGGTGAAGGTGACGAGAACGGCCGCCGCCACGGGCAGCAGCATCGACTGGTCGCGCCGCTGGAACACGTCGTCGATCACGGGCTCCATCAGCTTGGCCAGCGCCCCCGTGGTCCCCGCCGCCACCACCATCCAGAACAGCGCCGCCGCGAGGCGCCAGCGCTGCGGTTTCATGAACGTCCCGGCCAGCCGCCTGACGAGCGGCCAAGTCGGCGTGTGTCGGCGCGCAAGGGGCTCGTTGGAGGCAGGCACGTCTTCTCGTTTCGATAGGATCGGGTCGGGCGGATCGCGGCCGGAGCTCAGCGCGCCAACATTGCACGCATTCGCGCCCATGCGCCAGTGACCAGCCGGATCGTCGCGGCGATACAGGATCTCCGGTGCCGAAGCACCGGAACCGTCGTAAGATGGGGTATGGTTCCCGTTTGGTCCAGGCGCGATGCACGAACTGGCTACTCCCCTCGGCTCCCATGTCCGTCCTCGCATCGGCCTGGCGCTCGGTGCCGGCGTCGCGCGCGGCTGGGCCCATATCGGCGTGCTGCGAAGCCTGGCCGAGCACGGCATCGTCCCCGACGTCGTCACCGGCTGCTCGATCGGCGCGCTGGTCGGCGGGGTCTATCTCGCCGGGCATCTCGACACGCTGGACGCATGGGCGCGCAGCCTCAACAAGCTGCGGATGATGGGCTATCTCGACCTCAAGGTCCGCTCGGGCGGCCTCATCGGCGGCCAGAGGCTGGTCGCGGAGCTCCGGCGCCACCTCGGCGACGTCCGGGTGGAGGACCTGAAGGCCCCCTTCGTCGCGATCGCGACCGACTTGATCACCGGCCACGAGGTGTGGCTGCGCGAGGGAAGCCTCGTCGATGCCTTGAAGACGTCGATAGCCTTGCCGGGGATCTTCCCTCCCGTGCGCGCCGGCCATCGCTGGCTGGTCGACGGCGCGCTCGTCAACCCGGTGCCGGTGTCGGCATGCCGCGCGCTCGGCGCCGACATCGTGATCGCGGTCAACCTCAACGGCGACGTCATCGGGAAGGTCCGCAAGCCCGGTGCGGGCCCGCCAACCGCCGACGGCGTCGATCTGGAGGCGATCTTGAACGCAGCCGGCCCGGCCAGTCCCCCCTCCCGGCTGGACTTCCTGACCCGGCGCCTGTTTCAACAGGAATACGACGGGCCGAGCCTGGTCGGCGTCATGGTCTCTTCGCTGGGCATCATCCAGGACCGGATCAGCCGGTCCCGCCTCGCGGGTGAGCCGCCGGACGTGCATGTCGTGCCCCGGATCGGGCACATCGGGCTGCTGGATTTCGACCGCTCGCAGGAAGCCATCGCCGAAGGGGCTGCCGCGATACACAGGGCCCTGCCCGAACTCAACGACGTGATCGCCGTCTACGCGCAACAGCATGCGCGCTGACGGCTCCCGCGGAACTCGAAGCGACATGGCTGGTTGAGGTTACCGACCGAATTCGCGTCGACCACCTCAGGGAGTAAGCCATGCCCATCCGTAAGATCGCCATCTGTTCCGCCCTCGCCCTCTCGCTCGGAGCCTGCGCCCAGGACGGCACCGGCGGCATCGACAGCGGCACCATCGGCACCATCGGCGGCGCCGCCGGCGGCGCGCTGCTCGGCTCCCAGATCGGCAGCGGGACCGGGCAGCTCGCGGCCACGGCGGCAGGCACGCTGATCGGCGCCCTCGCCGGCCGCGAGATCGCGGGACGGCTGGCGCCCGCCGAACAGCGCCAGGCAGTGGCGGCGGAACGCACGGCCCTGACCCGCAACGAGGAGATCGCCTGGTCCAACCCGGAGAGCGGGCGCCGCGGCGTCATCGAACCGGTCCGGACCTACGAGCAGAACGGCCGGCTCTGCCGCGAATACGTCCACACCGTCTATATCGGCGGGCAGGCGGAGATGGCCCGCGGCACCGCTTGCCAGCAGCCCGACGGTACCTGGCAGATCGTCGCCTGACCACGACGCGGCATAGCGGATGAAAAAGGGGGCAGCGGTAAACCGCTGCCCCTTGCCGTTTGGCCCCGGCAACTCGAAACGCCGTCCCGGCCGCGCCGATGCCCCCACCGGGCGACCGTCATCCCGTTCACGTAAACAGGCATTCGCCCCGGACGGAAGACAAAAGCCGAGCCGGCGTCCAGCTTTGCGGGCCCTGTGCTCGCGGCGTCACATCCTGCCGACCGGCATTCACAGGTATCCGAGGCGCCTCGGCAGCCACAGCGCCAGTTCGGGAAAGATCACGACGAGCGCCAGCGCGCCGACCATCGACAGCACCAGCCAGGCGATCCAGCCCGTCATGTGCTCCATCGGCACGCCCGCGATCCGGCTCGTGACCATCAGGTTGACCGCCATCGGAGGAGTGAACTGGCCGATGGCGAGGTTCATCGTCAGCACGACGCCGAACCAGACCGGGTCCCAGCCGAACGCCGCCACGAGCGGCTCGAGCAGAGGCAGCAGGATCAGGAAGACCGAGATCGCGTCCAGGAGCATGCCGACCCCGAGGAGCGCGACGTTCAGCAGCAGCAGGACGACGATCTCGTTTCCCGTAAAGGAGAGGATGCCGTCGGCCACGGCGTCGAAGGCGCCGAGCGTGCTGCCCGCCCAGGCGAAGACGCCGGCGAGCGCGATCACGATCAGGATCACCGCCGACATCTCGGCGGATTCCGCAAGCACGTCGCCGATCTTGCGGAAGGTCAGCGTGCGCAGCACCACGGTTCCGATCAGCAGGCCGTAGAATACCGCGACCACCGCGGCTTCCGTCGGCGTGAAGACGCCGAGGCGCAGGCCGCCCAGGATGATCACCGGAGCCAGCAAGCCCCAGATGGCGTCGCGCAGGCTCCTCCAGAACGGCGGACGCGGGCCCGCGCCGGCGAGGCCGAAGCCGTGGCGGCGCGACAGGATGACGACCGGGATCAGGATGGACAGGCCGGCGAGCAGGCCCGGGATCAGGCCCGCGGCGAACAGCGCCGGCACCGAAGCCTGCGGAACCAGCACGCTGTAGATGATGAACGCGACCGAGGGCGGGATCAGGATGGCGGTCGCGGCGGCGGCCGCGATGACGCTGGCCGAGAACGCGGCCGGGTACCCGGCCTTGCGCATGCTCGGGATCATCACGGTCGCGACGGCCGCGGCATCGGCCGGACCCGAGCCGGAAATGCCGCCCATCACCATGCAGACCAGGACCGCGACGACCGCCAGGCCGCCGTTGCGGTCGCCGACGATGGACGAGGCGAAGGTGACGATCTGGCGCGCCACCCCGGCCCGCTCGAAGATCAGGCCGGCGAGGATGAAGACCGGGATCGCCAGCAGCGGGTACTTCGCGACGCCGGCATAGATGTTCGTCGGAACGGCCATGATGCCGAGATCCGCGGCGAGGATCGCGAGCGTGCCGGAAAGACCGAGCGCGACGGCGATCGGCGTGCCCACCAGCAACAGGAGGAGGAAGCCACCGAAAAGCAGCGCGATCGGGCTCATGGCGCGTTCCCCCGGGCCGCGGCGATGGTCCGCATCAGCGCGCGGATCGTGATGACGATCGAAAGGATCGGCAGCCACACCGTGTAGAGCCACACCGGGACGCCGAGGCCGGGCGACGTTTCCTCGAACCGCCAGTTGTCGTAGGCGAACTGCCCGCCGTACCAGCTCAGGAGACCGAACATCACGGCCGCGACGCCCCAGCAGAGCACGCCCGCGACGCGCCGGCGACCGGGGGCGAGTTTATCGACCAGGACAGTGATCCGGATGTGGCGGTCGGTTGCGATCGCCGCCGACGTCCCCAGGAAGGTCATCACCACCAGCAGGAAGACCGAATACTCCTCGGTGAAGGCGAAGGAGTATGCCGTCAGGTAGCGTGCGACGACGTTCGCAAAAGTGATGGCGCACAGTACCGCCATGGCTGCGGCGGCGAGCGCGCGCTCCGGGACGACGCCGCCCCGTTCCACGGGCGCGTCCTCCTCGCGGTCGACAGTCATTTTCGTGACCCGGACTTTGGAGCGCGGGGAGGGCGGCCGCCCTCCCCGCCAGGCGCACTCAGCGTGCGGCGATGCTGTCTTCGGCCTGCTTGACCAGCTCGGGCCCGATACGCTCCGCCCACGCGTCGTAGACCGCACGGGTGGCGTTGCGGAACGCCTCCTTCTCCTCGTCCGACAGGCGGGTGACCGTCACGCCGTTGGCCTCGATGTCCTTCAGGAGGTTCTCATCGCCGTCGGCCAGACCCTTGCGCGCGAGGGCCACCTGCTCCTCCGCCGCCTGCAGCGCAGCCTCGCGGACCGCCTGCTGGTCCTCGGGCGTCCAGGACTCCCAGACCTCCTGGTTGACCACGAAGATCAGCGGGTCGGCCACGTAGCCCCAGAGCGTGACGTGATCCTGCCCAACGGTATGCAGCTTGGCGACCGTGAAGATCGACAGCGGATTCTCCTGCCCGTCGACCGCGCCGGTCGACAGGGCCGGCTGGGCGTCGGCCCAGCTCATCTGGGTCGGGTTGGCGCCCAGCGCCGTGAAGGTGTCGTTGAACAGCGGCGAGCCGACCACGCGCATCTTCAGGCCGCGCATGTCCTCCGGCGTCCGGATCGCCCTGCTGGAGTTGGAAACCTCGCGGAAGCCGTTCTCGCCCCAGGCGAGCGGCACCACGTCCTTTTCCGCCAGCAGCTCGAACAGGCTCTCGCCCACCGGCCCCTTCGTCAGCGCGTCGATCGCCGCATAGTCCGGCATCAGGAAGGGCAGCGAGAACAGGTTCAGTTCCTTGACCTGCGGCGACCAGTTGATGGTCGATCCGACCGCGAGGTCGATGACGCCCTGGCGCAGGGCCGTGAACTCCCGCGTCTGGTCGCCGTTCACCAGCGATACGCCGGGATACATCTTCACGTTGATGCGCCCGTCCGTCTTCTCGCGGATCAGCTCGGCCCAGCGCTCGCCGCCCTCGCCCCACGGGAAGGGCTTCCCGACGACCGTCGACAGCCGGTACTCGTCCTTGTACTCCGCGGCGACGGCGGGCAGTGCCAGCGCGGCCATGGCCAGACCGGCCAGCAGGCTCTTGACTCTCAACATCGGTCTTTCCTCCCTTTGTGTTTGGTTTGGCGCCGGACCACCTTCAGGTGCAGTCCGACGGTCGAGTCATTCTTTGCATGCTCGCGTTGCACCGCATCCTATCAGGCGGCTGCGGCGCGAGCCAACTCGAAGCAGGCCTGCGCGATCCGCGCGGGTTCGATCCGGTAGACGTCCTCCAGCGGCTTGGAATAGGCGACGGGAATGCGGGGCCCGCCGAGCCGGCGGACCGGCGCGCGCAGGCGGCCGTGGAGTTCCTCCGCCACGGTGGCCGCGATCTCCCCGCCGAAGCCGGCGGCCTTGACCGCCTCGTGCACGACGAGCAGCCGGCCCGTCCTGGCGACCGAGTCGAGCACGCGCCCGCGGTCCCACGGCCAGATCGTCCGCAGGTCGATCACCTCGACCTCGACGCCCTGGCGCGCCACTTCCTCCGCCGCCACGAGCGAGTCGTGAACGGTCGCGGACCATGTCACGAGGGTGACGTCGCGCCCCGGGCGGATGACGGAGGCGACGCCGAGCGGGACGACGTGGTCGCCGTCGGGCACCGCCCCGCGCAGCCCCCAGAGGTTCTTGTTCTCCATGTGCACGACCGGGTCGTCGCAGCGGATCGCCGCCGTCAGGAGGCCGAGATTGTCGGCCGGTGTCGCCGGCGCCGTAACCACCAGGCCGGGGATGTGGGCGTACCACGCCTCGAGCGACTGGCTGTGCTGGGCGGCCGACGACCGCCAGAGGCCGATCGGCTCGCGCACGACGAGCGGCACGCGGCCCTGGCCGCCGAACATGTACCGGTTCTTCGCGGCCTGGTTGACCAGCTCGTCGATCGCGCACAGCGCGAAATCCGAGAAACGCATCTCGACGACCGGGCGGGTGCCGACGAGGGCCGCACCGACCGCGGCCCCCATGATGCATGCCTCCGAGATCGGCGTGTCCACGATCCGCTCGGGGCCGAACTCCTCCTGCAGGCCGCGGTACTGGCCGAAGACGCCACCGCGTCCGATGTCCTCGCCGACCGCCCATACCAGCGGGTCCCGGCGCATTTCGTCGCGGAGCGCGCGTATGGCGGCTTCCAGATAGCTCAGTTCGCCCATGCGGCGCCTCCGTTGTCCTGCACGTCGTCGAAAGCGGCGGCCGGCAACGGCCAGGGCGCCGCCTCCGCCGAGGCGGAAGCCGCCGCGATCAGCGCCTCCTCCTCCGCCTCCAGGCGTTCGATCTCCGCGGCGCCGACGCCCAGCGCGAGCAGCCGGTCCCGCGCGCGGCGCAGGGGATCGCGCGTCCAGCGCTCCTCGACCTCCCGGGGATCGCGGTAGGGGGCCGCGTCATGCACGGTGTGGCCCTTGAGCCGATAGGTCTCGCACAGCAGGAAGCGTGGCCCGCCCCCTCCCCGCACTTCGGCGATCAGCGACGCCGCCGCCTCGTCGACCGCCTCCACGTCGTTGCCGTCGACCACGGTCGTCGGCACGCCGAGGGCCTCCGCGCGGGCGGCTATGCCCGGGCCGCCGCTCATGCTGGTGGTGCGCGTCGTCGCCGCCCACCCGTTGTCCTCGCACACGAAAAGGACCGGCAGGCCGAAGGCGGCGGCCCAGTTCAGCCCCTCGTAGAAAGGGCCCCGGTTGGTCGCGCCGTCGCCGAAGAAGCCGACCGCGATCGCGTCCGAGCCCCGCAGCCGCAGCCCCTGCGCGGCGCCCACGATGATCGGTATCCCGGCCCCTACCACCCCGTTGGCGCCCAGCATGCCCACGGAGAAGTCGGCGATGTGCATGGAACCGCCCTTTCCCCCGCAGCAGCCGGTCGCGCGGCCGTACAGTTCGGCCATCATGGTCTCGGCCGCCGCTCCCTTCGCCAGGGTGTGGCCGTGCCCGCGATGCGTGCTGGCGATCACGTCGTCCCGGCGCAGGTTGGAGCAGACGCCCGTCGGCGCCGCCTCCTGCCCGATCGACAGATGGACGGCGCCGGTCACCTTTCCTTCCTTGTGCGCTGCTTCGCACGCCAACTCGAACGCCCTGATCCGGACCATCGTCCGATAGAGGTCCAGAAGACGTGGCGCGGAGTTCTCCCGGTTCGTTTGCGAGGCAACCATGATCCCTCCAGGTCCACATGGCGGACTATCAATGCTGGCGAAGGAGCGTACAAAGTGCAACTTGCCTTGTCAAATGCCTGCGTCTCTGCCTAATCTCGGAATGGATGAAAAATGCGTTCCACATTATGGACCCGAATAAAGGGATACTCATCGAAGACTCCGTGACCCGTCTCGGCGACGGGCACCGGGGCCGCGTCCTGATCGCCGGCTCGCATGGCGGCGTGTACGCCGCCTATCTCGCGGCGTGCGCGGGCGTGCGCGGCGTCGTCCTCAACGACGCGGGGGTCGGGCTGGACGGTGCCGGCATCGCGGGACTGGACTATCTCCAGGCGCTCGGGATACCCGCCGCCACGGTGTCGACCCATACGGCACGGATCGGCGACGGTGCGGACGCCGCGGCCCGGGGGATCGTGAGCCACGTCAACCCGCAGGCCCTCGCGCTGGGCTGCCGTCCGGGGCAGCCGGCCCTGTCCTGCGCCGAGGCCATGAGCCGGGCGGCGCCCGGCCCGGCGCCCCGCCCGCCGGCCATCGACGAGGGACGGTACAGGATCGGATCGGTCGCGGGGGGCGTGGAAGTCTGGGCGCTCGATTCCGCCAGCCTGGTCCTGCCGGAGGACGCCGGGCGCGTGCTCGTGATCGGCTCCCACGGCGGCGCGCCGGGCGGGCGGGCCGAGACGGCGCTGAAGACCGACGCGCTGGCCGCCGTGTTCCACGACGCCGGGGTCGGCGCCGACCGGGCAGGATTGAGCCGCCTGCCCTTCCTGGACCGCCGCGGCATCCCCGCGGCCACCGTGTCGGCCGCCAGCGCCCGGATCGGCGACGGCCGGTCGCTGTGGCGGACCGGGATACTGTCACACGTGAACGAGACGGCCGCCGCGCTGGGTGCTCGGCCGGGAACCACCGCAACGACATTCGCGGACGCCGTCGCTTCGGCGCGGACCGCGACCGGGCCGCGCGCCCGAAACGAGGAGGAGACATCATGACCGAGGAACGGCCGAACGACCCCGTTACCGGAATGAGCGGCGGCCAGGCCCTGGCCAGGATGCTGCAGGCGCACGACTGCGGGCCCATCTTCGGCATGGGCGGCTTCCAGCTCCTGCCCTTCTACGAGGCGGCGCGGGCGCTGGGGCTGCGCCATCATCTCATCAACGACGAGCGTTGCGGCACCTTCGCCGCCGATGCCTATGCGCGCGTGTCCGGACGCCCCGGCGTCGTCGACGCGACGCTCGGCCCGGGGGCGACGAACCTCGTCACCGGCATGGTCGAATCGCTGAACGCGGGCGTCCCGCTGGTGGTCCTGGCCGGCGACACGCACCGCGACCATTCCTGGAAGAACATGACCCAGGAATGCCGCCAGACCGAGATCCTGCGGCCGGCGGCCAAGGAACTGATCCGGATCGAGACGCCGAAGCGGATTCCCGAACTCGTGCGCAGGGCCTTCGCGGTCGCCACCTCCGGCCGGCCCGGACCGGTGGTGCTGGACATACCCGAGGACGTCGCCCATGCCGAGGTGGCGTTCGCGCCCTCCGACTTCAGGGTCGATCCGGCGACGACACGCTACCCCGCGCGCCGCGCGCGTCCGGACCGGACCGACGTCGCGCGCGCGGCGGCACTGATCGCGCATGCCAAGCGGCCGCTCCTGCTGGTCGGCGGCGGCATCCATCTGTCCGGCGCCTACGAATCGGTGCTCGCCTTCGCCGAGGCGCTCTCGGTCCCGGTTGCGCACACCATGAGCGGCAAGGGCGCGATCCCCTGCACCCATCCGCTGAGTGCCGGCCTGTTCGGCCGCTACAGCCGGATCGCGAACGACCTGGTCGCGACCAGCGACTGCCTCCTCGTCGTCGGCTGCAAGCTCGGCGAGATCGCGACCAAGCGCTTCCAGCTGCTGCCCGCGGGAGTGCCGCTGATCCATCTCGAACTCGTCGCCGAGGAGATCGGCCGCACGGCGGAGCCGGACGTCGCGCTCTGGGGCGACGCGCGCGCCGGCCTGGACGACCTGCTGGCCGAACTCTCGGACAGCGCGCAGCGCCTCGCCGCCGAGCGCCGCGGCTACGCCGCGGAGGTCGTGGAGCGGATGGCGAAGTGGCGCGTCGAAGCCGAGCCCCGCCTCACGTCGGGCGAGCGGCCGATCAACATGGGGCGCCTGATCGGCGAGTTGAACGGCCTGATGCCGGCCGAATCGATCCTCGTCGCCGACGGGGGCTTCGCCGCGCACTGGGGCGGCCTGCTTTACGACACCAAGGCCGCCGGACGCGGCTTCGTCGCCGACCGCGGCTTCGCGTCCATCGGCTACGGGCTGCCGGGAAGCCTGGGTTGCCAGCTCGCAGCACCCGAGCGCGCCGTGGTCGGCATCACGGGCGACGGCGGGCTGAACATGATGATCGGGGAGCTGGAGACGGCTCGCCGGATCGGCACGCCCTTCACGCTGGTCGTCGTCAACAACGCCGCGTCGGGCTACGTGAAGGCGCTGCAGCACGCGATGTACGGGCCGGGGAACTACCAGTCGAGCGACCTCGTCGAGATGGACTATGCGGCGATCGCCCGCTCCATGGGCTGTCACGGCATCCGGGTCGAAGACCCCGACCGGCTCGGGGCCGCCCTCGGCGAAGCCTTGGCCGAACGGACCCTGCCGAGCATCGTCGACGTCGTCGTGACGCGCGACCCCGGAAAGATGCTGCCGGCGGTCGACAGCCGCGTGCTGACGGTCAAGGCCGGCGACCGGCCGGTGTGATGGCCGGTCTGATGGCCGCCGATCCGACCGCCAGGACCGGTACCCAGAGCGTCGAGCGCGCGATCTCGGTGCTCCGGGCGCTGGCCGCGCGCAATACCTCCGGCGCACGGCTCGTCGACCTCGTCGCCGACGTGGGATTGACGAAGGCGACGGTCCGCCGCCTGCTGTCGGTGCTCCAGCGCGAAGGGCTCGTCTCCCAGGACCCCGAAACCCGGCGGTACTTCCTGGGCATCGAGACCTTCAGCCTCGGCGCGGCCGCGGGCGCCAGGTTCGAGATCCGGCGGCTGGCCGCGGCGACCCTGTCGCGGCTGGCGGACGCGTCCGAAGACACGGTGTTCCTCTCGGTACGCAGTACCTTCGACGCGATCTGTGTCGACCGGCGGGAAGGCAACTTCCCGATCCGGACCTTGACGCTCACCATCGGCGACCGCCGGCCGCTCGGCGTGGGTGCCGGCAGCCTGGCGCTGCTGGCCTCCCTGGGCGAGGAGGAAACCGCCAGCGTCATCGAGGAGAACGCGCCGCGCGCACTGCGCCATTCTCCTCTGCTCGACGCCGGCCGGCTCGCCGAGCTGGTGCACCGCACCCGGGCCGACGGCTATTCCTTCAACGGCGGGCTGATCGTCGCGGGCATGAGCGCGATCGGCGTCGCCGTGCTGGGGCCGAGGGGCGAACCGGAAGCGTCGTTGAGCATCGCGGCGATTGACGCCAGAATGCAGCCGGAACGGCGTGCCTGGCTCGTCTCCCTGCTTCAGAAGGAACGGCTCCAACTCGAGAAGGAGATCGCGAAGCGGGTCCGGGCACCGCACGCCTCGTGAGCGGCCACACCGTCCAGGGAGCTTCGCCATGACCGACCCGGCAGATCTTTCGGCGACCGAGGCGCGACGCCTGATCGGGCGCAAGGCGCTGTCGCCGGTCGAACTCGTCTCCTCCTGCATCGCGCGCATCGAAGCGGCGAACGGCCCGCTGAACGCGGTCGTGGCGCTGGATCGCGACCGCGCCCTGGAGGCTGCCCGCGCGGCGGAGCAGGCGGTCGCCTCCGGCGAACCGCTCGGCGCGTTGCACGGGTTGCCGGTCGGGATCAAGGACCTGACGGAGACCGCGGGCCTGCGCACGACCTTCGGTTCCCTCCTCCACGAGAACCACGTCCCGGCGCGCGACGACCGGATCGTCGCGGCCCTGCGGCGCGCCGGGGCCATCGTCCTCGCCAAGACCAACACGCCGGAGTTCGGAGCCGGAGCCGTCACGACGAACAAGGTCTACGGCATGACCGGCAATCCGTTCGATCCCGACCGGACCTGCGGAGGCTCGTCGGGCGGTTCGGCCGTGGCGCTCGCGGCCGGCATGGTCCCGCTCGCGACAGGGTCGGATTTCGGCGGCAGCCTGCGCATTCCCGCCGCCTGGTGCGGGGTCGTCGGTTTCCGGCCGTCTCCCGGCCTGGTGCCGGACGAGAAGCGGCTGCGCGGCTGGTCGCCGCTGTCCGTCGAGGGACCGATGGCGCGCAATGTCGGCGACCTCGCGCTGCTCCTCTCGGCGATGGCCGGGGACGACCCGCGCGACCCCTTGAGCCGGCCCGTGGATGCGCACGCCCTCGCCTGCCCGCCCGAGGTCGATCTCTCTTCTTTGCGGATCGGCATCTCCGAGGATCTGGGCTTCGCTCCCGTCGACGGCGGGGTGCGCGCCACCTTCCGCGAACGGATGCGACTGATCTCCGGTGCCCTCGGGGCTCTCGTCCCGGTCGAGCCCGGGATGCGGGACGCCGACGAGACCTTCTCGGTCCTGCGCGGGGCCGCGTTCCTGGCAGCGCACGGCGCCCGGGCCGAACGCTCCGCGGATCGGCTCGGCCCGCAGGTCCTGGCCAATGTGGAATATGCCCGCGGCCTGACCCTCCGCCAGGTCGTCGATGCCGAAGCCAGGCAGACCCGGATCGCCCGGGACTTTCAGACGCTGTTCGAGCGCGTGGACGTCGTCGTCTGCCCGGCCGTCGCGGTTCCCCCCTTCCCCAAGACGGAACCGCACTGCGCCGAAATCGACGGGCGCCCCATGAGCAGCTATTTCCAATGGCTGGCGATCACCTACGGCCTCACGCTTACCGGCTGCCCGGTGGCCTGCCTGCCCTGCGGCCTGGATCCGACCGGCATGCCTTTCGGCCTGCAGATATGCGGCCCGAAGGGTGCTGACCGGAAGGTACTCGGCGTTGCCGCAGCCCTGGAGCGGGTGATGGAGGGGATTGCGGAGACGGCCCGCCCCGTGCCGCTCAGCGCAGGTCGGAAGGAAGGATGACGACCTGCCAGGGCGCGATCCCCTCGGGCTCGCGCTCGACCTGACGCTGGTCGATCTTCGGCCGTACCCTGTCCTCGATCGTGCCGCGGTTCTCGACGAAGGCGCGCAGGCGCTCGGAGGCCGTGGCTTCGGTGCCGTAGGCCTCGTCCAGCGCCTCGCCCCTCACCAGGATCTTGTAGCGGACGCCGTCGCCGTCGGTCGCCCAGGTGACGACGGCCAGATGGGCGTCGCTCCACTCGCAGCTCGAATCGAAATTGATCATGCCCAGCTCCCTCGCGTCCGTTCCTCAACAAGGTCCCTGCGAGGGTGTTCCGCGCCGGATGAGGGTCCCATCCGGTCGGGGGCCGGCCTGACGACCCATTTCATATGCGTTCGAACGCCTTAGGCCACCCCCGTGAGGCGACGCGGACGTAAGCCATCAACATAAGCGGAATGCGCCACGCCGCTCCCTTCGCACCATGGGAATGGAGCGGCGCGAGGTCTATGTAAGGCGTGTTGCATCTGCCCTGCCGATTCAGGGATACCGCAAGCCTCGATAAGCCCTCCGTTCCCCCCGGAGGGCTTCTTTTTATCACAGGGGTTTTCCCGACGGACAAGCGCCTCACTCGGACTATATCGGCATGCCGAACCGGGCCGCCGTCCTCTGCCTTTCGTCAGGTCAGATACGTGGTCGGGACCGTAGTGGTGGACTTCAGCTCCTCCATGGAGATGCTGGCGCTGACGTCGACGAAATCGACGCGTGAGATCAGCGACTTGTAAACCCCGTCGTAGACTTCGACGCTGGGCACCACGAGGCGCAGGATGTAGTCCATGTCGCCGGCGAGGCGGTAGGCCTCGACGACCTCGGGGATGTCGGTTATCGCGCGCCGGAACGCGTCGAGCCAGTCGATGGAATGTCGCGAAG
Organism: Arenibaculum sp.; assembly: GCF_035998295.1. Taxonomy (NCBI): domain Bacteria; kingdom Pseudomonadati; phylum Pseudomonadota; class Alphaproteobacteria; order Rhodospirillales; family Azospirillaceae; genus Arenibaculum; species Arenibaculum sp. The sequence goes on from NZ_DASYHS010000070.1 coordinate 98,320, forward strand.
CCCGGATGGTGACGAACACCGTCATCGGCACGTTCGCCTTCCGGCGGTCGAGCAGCGCGACGCGGCGTGCGATCAGGCCCGATTCCTCCATCCGCTTTATGCGCCGCCAGCAAGGCGTGGTCGACAGTCCGACCTCCTCCGCGATGGTGCCGACCGGCGTGTCGGCGTTCTCCTGGAGGATCGCGAGAATACGCCGATCCTTATCATCGAACATTTCGTGAACTCCGGCTTTCAGTAGAATCAATTTCTACGATTGAGCCGAAAGTCGCGGAACTTTGCAAGCCGTTCCCACAGGATCGCATCTACCATGGCGAGAATGAACTAAACGAAGGACGGCATCACATGCGAGCGCACAATCCCTTCACCGAGCATCCCGGTACGGTGGGCGAGACCTACGTGGAGCATATGGGCGTCGCGTTCTCGTTCGCGGCGCGCATGATGCTCGGCGCGCTCGCCTGTTTCGTGCACGGCATCTTCCCGTTCCTGTGCGTGCGCACCGGCAGCCGCACCGTCACCCAGCTGCACGAGCGCATGGTCACCCATCGGGAGCGGCACCGGCGTCCGGCCCCGCTCCCGGCGGAATGAACGGCTGCCGGCTCAGCCGCGCAGGATCGAGCGGCCGGCGTAGCGCGCGGCGCTGCCGAGCTGCTCCTCGATCCGGATGAGCTGGTTGTATTTCGCGAGGCGGTCGGACCGCGACAGGGAGCCGGTCTTGATCTGCCCGCAATTCGTGGCGACCGCGAGATCGGCTATCGTCGCATCCTCCGTCTCGCCGGACCGATGGGACATTACGGCCGTGTAGCCGGCCTTGTGGGCCATCTCGACGGCCTGCAGCGTCTCGGTCAGGGTGCCGATCTGGTTGACCTTCACGAGGATCGAGTTGCCGACCCCGCGACGGATGCCGTCGGCAAGCCGGCCCGGGTTGGTCACGAACAGGTCGTCACCGACGAGCTGCACCCGCGATCCGATCGCGTCGGTCAGGGCTTTCCAGCCCTCCCAATCATCCTCTGACATGCCGTCCTCGATCGAGACGATCGGATAGCGGCCGACGAGATCGCTCCAGTACGCGACCATGCCGCCGGCATCCAGCGTCTTGCCCTCGCCTGCGAGATGGTAGCGGCCATTGTCGTGGAACTCGGTCGAGGCGGCGTCGAGCGCCAGCATCACGTCCTCGCCGGGCCGGTAGCCCGCCGCTTCGATCGCCTTCATGACGAAGCCGAGCGCCTCGTCCGTCGAGGCGAGGTTCGGCGCGAAGCCGCCCTCGTCGCCGACATTGGTGTTGTGGCCGGCGTCCTTGAGCTGCCGCTTGAGCGCGTGGAAGATCTCGGCCCCCATGCGGATCGCCTCGGCGCCGCTCTCGGCGGCGACCGGCATGACCATGAACTCCTGGATGTCGATGGGGTTGTCGGCATGAGCGCCGCCGTTGATGATGTTCATCATCGGCACCGGAAGGACGCTGGCCAGCGCGCCGCCGAGATAGCGGTAGAGCGGCAGGTTCGCCTCTTCCGCGGCGGCCTTGGCGACGGCGAGGCTCACGCCCAGGATCGCGTTGGCGCCGAGCCGGGCCTTGTTGGTCGTCCCGTCCAGATCGATCATCAGCAGGTCGAGGGAGACCTGGTCGGAAGCCTCGAGCCCGGAAAGCGCGTCGAAGATCTCGCCGTTCACCGACTCGACCGCGCGCAGCACGCCCTTGCCGCCGTAACGCCCCTTGTCGCCGTCGCGCAGCTCCACCGCCTCATGCGCGCCGGTGGAGGCGCCGGAGGGGACCGCCGCGCGGCCGAAAGCGCCGGATTCCAGCGTGACGTCGACCTCGACGGTCGGATTGCCACGGCTGTCGAGGATCTCGCGGGCCTGGATGTCGGTGATTGCGGACATTCTGTGTTCCCCGGTTTTGCGTCGTTCCGGGTGTCATAGCGAGGCGGCACTGGCAAGGCAAGGCGCGAAGCCGGCGCCGCCGCCCCCCTTTGCGGGCTAGCCGTCCGGATGATCCCAGCCGAGCGCCGCGAGGTCGGCTGCCCGCCGGGCCGCGTCCTCGCGCAGGAGGAACTCGTCGAGCTGGGGCGGCGGCACCGGGGTGCCCGAAAGCATCGCGTGGACTTGGCCGCGGTGATGGATCTGGTGGACGAACAGGTGCATGAGCACCGCGCCGGCCCGTTCGACGCTGCGCCGGCCGTCGGCCCGCGCGAGCGTCACCTCGGCCTCGATCCCCGCCTCGTCGAGCGCGTCGCAGAAGGCGATCAGCCGCCGGTCGCTCACACGCTGCGCTTCGGCGAGGGCCGTGAAGTCCGGGAGCTCCGCCGCCGCGGTCCGGCGCCCTTCCAGGGCATCGAGGTAGAACCGGTCCACGCCCAGGATGTGGTCCAGGGTCAGCCTGATCGACGGGAAGAAGCCCGTCCGGGGGGCGGCCAGCGCGTCGGCCGACAGGCGCCCGCACGCCTCCAGCAGCCGATGGTTCGACCAGGCATTGTTGCGGGCGAACGCCCGCATCATCGCCGCCGATGCCGTCATGCGCCGACGGGCCGCGCCTTGGCGATGCGGTCGAACGCGACCAGCGTCTCCAGGATCGACGGCAGGTCGCGCAGCGGCACCATGTTCGGCCCGTCCGACGGAGCCCGGTCGGGGTCCTGGTGGGTCTCCATGAACACGGCCGCCACGCCGATCGCCACGGCGGCGCGCGCCAGCACCGGGACGAACTCGCGCTGCCCGCCGCTGCTGCCGCCGAGCCCGCCGGGCTGCTGCACGGAGTGCGTGGCGTCGAAGACGACGGGATGACCGGTCTGCGCCATGATCGGCAGCGACCGCATGTCCGAGACGAGCGTGTTGTAGCCGAAGCTGGCGCCCCGCTCGCACAGCAGGACCTTGCCGTTGCCGGTGGAGGTCAGCTTGGCGGCGACGTTCTTCATGTCCCAGGGTGCCAGGAACTGGCCCTTCTTGACGTTCACGGCCCGGCCGGTCCGGCCGGCCGCAAGCAGCAGGTCGGTCTGGCGGCACAGGAAGGCCGGGATCTGCAGCACGTCGACCGCCTCGGCGACCGGGCCGCACTGCTCGGCCTCGTGCACGTCGGTCAGGACGGGGACGCCGTGCGTCTCGCGTACCTCGGCGAGGATGGCGAGCCCCTTCTCCATGCCGATGCCGCGCGCGGCATCACCCGAGGTCCGGTTCGCCTTGTCGAAGGACGACTTGTAGATCAATCCGATGCCGAGCGGCCGGGTGATCTCGACCAGCGCCCGGCACGTCTCCAGGGCGTGCTGCCGGCTCTCGATCGCGCAGGGCCCCGCGATCAGCGTGAGCGGACGGTCGTTGGCGAGCGTGAGAGGACCGATCTCGACGGGTATGGGCGTGGTCATGGGTGCCTCTGCGTCACACCAGCCGCGACTGCTCGATCGCGGCGCGGATGAAGTCGGTGAAGAGTGGATGCGGCGAGAACGGCTTGCTCTTCAGCTCCGGATGGAACTGGACGCCGATGAACCACGGATGGTCCGGCAGCTCGACGATCTCGGGCAGCTCGCCGTCGGGCGACAGGCCGGAGAAGCGCAGGCCCGCGGCCTCGAGCTGGCCCTTGAAGTTGATGTTCACCTCGTAGCGGTGGCGGTGCCGCTCGCTGATGGCCTCCGATCCGTAGATCCGGCGCACGCGGCTGCCCGCCATGAGTTGGCAGGCATAGGCGCCGAGCCGCATGGTGCCGCCCAGGTCGCCTTCCACCGACCGCTGCTCGAGCGTGTTGCCGCGGACCCACTCCGTCATCAGGCCGACGACCGGCTCCTGGTTCCGGCCGAACTCCGACGAGCCGGCGTTCGGGATGTCGGCCATGTTCCGCGCGGCCTCGATCACCGCCATCTGCATGCCGAAGCAGATGCCGAAATAGGGCACCTTGTGCTCGCGGGCGAACTGCACCGCCCGGATCTTGCCTTCCGAGCCGCGCTCGCCGAACCCGCCGGGCACCAGGATGCCGTGGACGCCGTCCAGATGATGGACCGCGTCCTCCGATTCGAAGATCTCGGCGTCGATCCAGTCGAGATTAACCTTCACGTTGTTGGCGACGCCGCCGTGGACCAGCGCCTCGCCGAGGGATTTGTAGCTGTCGAGCAGGCTCGTGTACTTGCCGACGACGGCGATCGTCACCTCGCCTTCCGGCTGGCGGACGCGATGCACGATCTCGCGCCACATCGACAGGTCGGGCGCGCCGTCCGTCGGGAAACCGAAATACTTCAGCACCTGAACGTCGAAGCCCTGCTCATGGTAGCTGATCGGCACCTGATAGATGGTGTCGACGTCGAGCGCCGCGATCACGCGCTCCTGCGCGACGTTGCAGAACAGGGCGATCTTGCGCCGCTCGTTGTCCGGGATCGGACGGTCGCTGCGGCACAGCAGGATCGCGGGCTGGATGCCGACGGACAGCAACTCCTTGACCGAGTGCTGCGTCGGCTTCGTCTTCAGCTCGCCCGCCGACGGGATGTAGGGCAGCAGGGTCAGGTGGATGAACAGCGCGCGTTCCTGTCCGACCTCGTTGCCGAACTGCCGGATCGCCTCGAGGAAGGGCAGGCTCTCGATGTCGCCGACGGTCCCCCCGATCTCGCACAGGATGAAGTCCTCGTCCGTGACGTCGGCGCGGATGAACTCCTTGATCGCATCGGTCACGTGCGGAATGACCTGGACGGTCGCCCCGAGATAGTCGCCGCGGCGTTCCTTGGCGATGACGTTCGAGTAGATCCGCCCGGTCGTGACGTTGTCGCTCTTGCGTGCGGAGACGCCCGTGAACCGCTCGTAGTGGCCGAGGTCGAGATCGGTCTCGGCGCCGTCGTCGGTGACGTAGACCTCGCCGTGCTGGTACGGGCTCATCGTGCCGGGATCGACGTTCAGGTAGGGGTCGAGCTTGCGGAGCCGGACCTTGTACCCGCGCGCCTGCAGCGTAGCACCCAGGGCGGCGGCGGCCAGGCCCTTGCCCAAGGATGAGACCACGCCGCCGGTGATGAAAATATAGCGCGTCATTTCGCGAATCCGTTCCTGGAGCCGAATACCGAACCCTACAAAAAGAGAAGAGGCGGCTTTACTGCCGCCTCGAAACCTTGTCCGCCGCTGGCGAGGGCTCCCGCACCGGGAGTCCCGTCACTCCCCGAGGGGTGCGGCGGGTGCCGCGGGTGCCGCCGGCACCGTCTGCTCCATGGTGGGCAGCTGGTCGACGATCGAGCGCGGCCGGCTCTGCCCGCTGGCGAGGATCGCGAGCCCGATGCTCGTCAGCATGAAGCAGCCGGCGAGAACCGCGGTCGCCCGGGTGAGCAGGTTCGCAGTGCCGCGCGTCGTCATCATGCCGCCCATGGAGCCGCCGCCGATGCCGAGCCCACCGCCCTCCGACTTCTGGACGAGGACGACGCCGATCAGGCCGATCGCCAGCAGGAGGTGAATGACGAGAATCACCGCTACCATGATGCCACTTCCCAAAAACCGATGGGCGCGCCGCAGTCGTCATGATCGGCGGCGCGCCCTGCCCCGTTATGTACTCAGTACGGCCGTGCGATGCTAGCGGCAAGTTTCCGCGATTGCCCAGAAATCGTCCGCCACGAGGCTGGCGCCGCCGACCAGCGCGCCGTCGACGTCGCCGATCGCCATCAGTTCGCCGGCGTTCGACGGCTTCACCGAACCGCCGTACAGGATGCGCATCTCCCCGGGCGAGGCGACCTTTCCCTCGAGCTCCCGCCGGATATGGGCATGCATGCCCGCCACGTCGGCGGCCGTCGCGGTGAGGCCGGTGCCGATGGCCCAGACCGGCTCGTAGGCGATCACGGTGTTGGCGCCGTCGGCCCCCTCGGGAAGGGACCCGCCGACCTGCCGGGCCACGATCTCCTCCGCGCGCCCGGCGTCGCGTTCCTCCCGCGTCTCGCCGACGCAGACGATCGCAACCAGCCCGGCGCGGTGCGCGGCCTCGGCCTTGGCGCGCACGACCGCGTCCGACTCGCGGTGGTCCTGCCGGCGCTCCGAATGCCCCACGATCACGTGGCCGGCGCCGGCGTCCGCCAGCATCTCGGCCGAGACGTCGCCGGTATGGGCTCCCTTCTCCTTCGCATGGCAGTCCTGGCCGCCGACCAGCAGCGGGCTGCCGGCCGCGAGCCCGGCGACCGTCCGAACCAGCGTCGCGGGCGGGCAGATCAGCATGTCGAAGCCGACCGGGCCGGCCGACGCGAGACGGTCCGCCAGCGTCTTCGCGAGCGTCGTCCCTTCGCCGAAGAGGCCGTTCATCTTCCAGTTCCCCGCAATCAGCTTCCGCCGGGCCATGTTCGTCTCTCTCCATCGTCATCGGGGTCGGTCCCGACGTGTTTAGCAACTCGGCGGCGAAGGGGAAATGCATTGTTGCCGCCGATCCAGGGTACCCATATCATGCCGCGCCCTTCCCGGTCGGCCTCCTGCCTCCGGGTCTCCTGTCGTTTCGGAAAAGTACGCGTCACATGCTCCAAGCGTTGCGCAGCAAGGTCGGCTCCTGGGTCGTCAAGATCCTCTTCGTTCTCTTGATTCTCAGCTTCGCTGTCTGGGGCGTCGGCGACATCTTCCGGGAACAGGTCTCGACCGAGGTGGCGAGCGTCGGCGACCGGACCGTCACCACGACCGAACTCGACAGGGCCTTCCGGACGGAAATCGACCGGATGCGCCAGATGTTCCAGACCGACATCGACACGGAGGGCGCACGGCAGCTCGGCCTGCTGGACGCGGCGCTCGACCAGCTGATCTCGCGCCATCTCTATGCGCTGGAAGCCGACTCCCTGGGCCTCGCCCCCGGCGACGAGCTGCTGCTCCGGCAGATCAGGGAGGAGCCGGCGTTCCGCAACGCGCAGGGACAGTTCGACCCCGTTCTGTTCCGCCGCGTCCTGTCGTCGAACGCGCTGAGCGAGCAGGCCTATCTCCAGGCCGTCCGCTCGGACGTTCTGAACTCCCTGCTGCTCGAGGCGGTCGCCTCGGGCGCCACGGCTCCGCAGCCGCTGGTCGCCGACGTCTACCGCCACCAGGCGCAGCGCAGGACCGCCGACGTCCTGTTCCTGGCCAACGACGCGATGCCGGCGCCGCCGGAACCCGACGAGGAGACGATCGCCAAGTTCCACCAGGAGCGGGCCGTCCGCTTCACCGCGCCGGAGTATCGCGCCCTGACCATCGCCCGGATCGCGCCGGAAGACCTGATGGACGAGATCCCGGTCGCGGAGGAGGAGATCCAGGCCGCCTACGAGGAGCGCAGCGCCGCCTTCCGCACGCCCGAGCGCCGCGACGTCGAGCAGGTGCTGGTCCAGGACGAGGACACCGCCCGGCGCATCGCCGAGGCCGCGCGCGGCGGCGCGCCCATGGGCGATGCCGCGCAGGCCGAAGGCGCCGCCGTCCAGCCCCTGCCCGATCTCACGCGCGACGGCCTGCTGCCGGAAATGGCCGAGCCGATCTTCGCGGCCGGCGTCGGCGAAGTGTCCGATCCGGTGCAGAGCCCGCTGGGCTGGCATGTCTTCCGCGTCACCTCCGTCACTCCGGAGGTCGTACGCGGCCTGGACGAGGTTCGCGACGAGATCGCCGCCGACCTGAAGCGCGACCGCGCGGCCGACCGGGTGTTCGAAGTCGCCAACGAGCTCGACGACGTGCTTGCCGGCGGGGTGACGGTGCCGGAAGCGGCCGAGCAACTCGGCCTGCACGTGACGACGCTGCCCGCGGTCGATGCGGAGGGGCGCAACCCGCAGGGCGAGATGGTGGAGCAGCTTCCCGGACTCGATGTCGTCCTCGACCGCGCGTTCCGGCTCGGCGAGGGGGAGCAGAGCACGCTGATCGAGACCCGGGAGGGTTCCTATTTCGTCGCCCAGGTCGACGACGTGGTCCCGGCGGCCCTGCGGCCGCTGGAGCAGGTGCGCGACGAGGTGGTGGCGGCATGGCAGGCCGAGCAGCGGACCGCGGCAGCGGCAGCCCGCGCCGAGGAGCTTGCCGAAGCCCTGCGCGCCGGCGGCACCATCGAGGAGGTCGCGGCGTCCGCCGGGGCGGAATCGGCGACCGTCGGCCCGATCGACCGGAGCGGGAACGGCCGCGGGCGCATCCCCGAGGGCCTGGTCGACCGCCTGTTCGAGATGGCGCCGGGCGAGGTGGCGACGGCGGCGGGCCAGGGCGGCCAGGTGATCGTCCGCCTGGCCGAGGTCGAGGTACCCGACCCGGAGGCCGACGGGACGCGGGTGGCGGCGCTGGCGGAGCAGCTGGAACGCGCGGTCGCGTCCGACCTGCTGGCGCAGTACTCCGCGGCGCTCCGGTCCAGCCACGACGTCGAGGTGAACCGCGGCGTCATCGACCAGATGTACCGCCAGGACTGATCCGCGATGAGGCATCTGCCGGACCGCGCGGCCTTCGCGGCCACCTATCGCGACGGCCGCCCGCAGGTCGTCTGGACCTCGCTGGTCAGCGACCTGGACACGCCCGTCTCGGCGATGATCAAGCTGGCGGACGGACAGCCGAACAGCTTCCTGTTCGAATCCGTGACCGGCGGCGAGATCCGGGGCCGGTATTCCTTCATCGGCCTGAAGCCGGACCTGATCTGGCGGTGCCGGCGCGGCGAGGCCGAGATCAACCGCTCCGCGCGGCTCGACCCTCATGCCTTCGAACCCTGCCCCGAAGCCGCCCTCCAGTCCCTGCGGTCGCTGATCTCGGAGAGCCGCATCGACCTGCCGCCGGAACTGCCGCCCATGGCGGCCGGACTGTTCGGCTATCTCGGCTACGACATGGTGCGCCTGATCGAGCGCATTCCGGATACCCGGCCGGACACGCTCGGCGTGCCCGACGGCATCCTGATCAGGCCGACGATCGTCGCCGTCTTCGACGGGATCACCAGCCTGATCACGCTGGTGACGCCGGTCTGGCCGCGTGACGGCGTCGATGCCGACGCCGCCTACGGGCACGCCGTCGAGCGGCTGGCCGACGCGGTCGCGGATCTCGGCCGCAGCGCGCCCCGCCAGAGCATCGCGGCCCAGGCCGACGCCGCTCCGCTGCCGGCGCCCGTCTCGAATACGGCGCGGGCCGACTATCTGGCCATGGTCGAGCGGGCGAAGGAATACATCCGGGCGGGCGACGCGTTCCAGATCGTGCCGTCGCAGCGCTTCAGCGTGCCCTTCCGGCTGCCGCCCTTCTCCTTGTACCGGGCGCTGCGCCGGCTCAACCCGTCGCCGTTCCTCTTCTTCCTCGACCTCGGCGACCTGTCCCTGGTCGGCTCCAGCCCGGAGATCCTGGTCAGGCTCCGGGACGGCCGGGTCACCGTCAGGCCGATCGCCGGCACCCGGCCCAGGGGACGCGACGCCGAGGAGGACCGCGCGCTCGCGGCCGATCTGCTGGCCGATCCGAAGGAGCTGGCCGAGCACCTGATGCTGCTCGACCTCGGGCGCAACGACGTCGGGCGCGTGTCGCGCGTCGGCACCGTCCGCGTCACCGAACAGATGGCGGTGGAACTCTACAGCCACGTGATGCACATCGTCTCGAACGTCGAGGGCGAGATCGCGCCGGGGCTCGACGCGCTCGACGCGCTGTTCGCGGGCTTTCCCGCGGGCACCGTCTCCGGCGCCCCCAAGGTCCGGGCGATGGAGATCATCGACGAGCTGGAGCGGGCGCGACGGGGCGTCTATGCTGGATGCGTCGGCTATTTCGGCGCGAGCGGCGCCATGGACACCTGCATCGCGCTGCGGACGGCGGTGCTCAAGGACGGCATGATGCACGTCCAGGCGGGGGGCGGCGTCGTCGCCGATAGCGACCCGGAGGCGGAGTACCAGGAGACGGTGAACAAAGCCACCGCCCTGATCCGCGCCGCCGAGGAGGCCGTCCGCTTCGCCCAGGCTCCGGCCTGACCGGCCGGCGGGAACTCCTCTCCTAGCTGGGCCCGGCCCCGACCCGCGTCGCGCCGACCGCTCCGTCGCGGGACCGGACGATCGTGCTGACCGGCACGAGGACGAACCCGCGGGCCTCCAGGCTGGGCAGCCATTCCCTCAGGGCGTCGATCGTGACGTCGTAGGGGTGGCCGATGCCGATCGCATGCCCCTGCCGGGTCGCGACGGTCTCCAGCTGCTTCAGGCTTGCCAGGACCGCCCCGGACGACGGGTCGTGGTCGATGAAGACGTCGCGGGCGGCGGCGGGCATCTTCATCTCGCGCGCCAGCGCATAGCCGATGCTGCGGCCGCTGGTCCGGCTGTCGAGGAACATCAGGCCGCGGCGGTCGATTTCGCCGAGCACGACCGACATCCCGGCCCGGTCCTCGGTGAAGCGGCTGCCCATGTGGTTGTTCACCCCGACATAGCCGTCGAAGGCCGCGAGCCCGGCCTCTATCCGCCGCTTCAGCTCCTCGGCCGGAAGCTGGGTCAGCATCGCGCCCGGCCCGGGGTCCGCGGCGCCCGAGGGCTCCATCGGCAGATGCACCATCAGCTCGTGCCCGGCGGACCGGGCCGAGGCCGTCTGCTTCGGCAGGTCGCGCGCATAGGGCAGCCAAGCGAGCGTGAGCGGGCCCGGCAGGCCGGCGACCAGGCCGCTGCGCCGCCGGTCGACCCCGAGGTCGTCGATCACCACCGCGATCATGGGCCGCCCGCGGGGCGGCTGGCCGACGGCGGCATGGCGCAGCCACCGGGGCTGCTCCGGCGCCGGGGCGGGCTGCGGAACGGCAGCCGGTTCCGGGGCAGCCGTTTCGGGGAGGGCCGGCCGGGAGACGGCCGGCCGGGAAACGGCGGCGTCCGGGGCCGGCTCCCGGGGTTGCCGCGCAGCGGCGGGACCCGGCGGAGGAGCGGGATCCGGCGGGCGCGTCGGCCGGGCGGCCTGGACGGCGGGGGATGGACGCGCCGTCGCGACGCGCTCGGGCGGGCGGTCGTCGGGGAAGATCGAAGCGACGTCCCACCCGGAGCCGTACAGCAGCCCCGCGCCGGCGACGGCGAGGACGGCAAGCCAGGTGGCCAGCCGGAACGGACGGACGGCTGCGCGCCCTTTCCCGCGCCGACGCCGGGCGGCCCGCGCGGGCTTTCGTCGTGCGGACAAGCTCAGTCTCCCCGTTGGGCGGACGGGGATGCCGTCGTCGTATCGTTCATGCGGCGGGTTCCGTCTGGGCGGCATCGAGCGGCCGGTGGACCAAGTACTGGCGCAAAACCGGCCCCTCCGCAACGCCGGCCTCGTGGCCGGGCGTCACGCTGGAAATCCCATCGTCTGCACTGTAGGGTACGGTTTCCTAGGTTTCGAAGGGCTCGGGCCGGTTTCGCTATGCTGCTCCTGATCGATAATTACGACAGCTTCACCTACAACCTCGTGCATTTTCTGGGTGAACTCGGCGCCGACGTGACGGTTTGGCGCAACGACGCGCTCTCGGTCGGGCAGGCGCTCGCGGCACGGCCGAGCGCCGTGGTCCTGTCTCCCGGGCCGTGCGACCCCGACCGCGCCGGGATCTGCCTTCCCCTGATCGCAGCCGCCGCCGAGATCGGCCTGCCCCTTCTCGGCGTCTGCCTCGGGCACCAGTCCATCGGGCAGGCGTTCGGCGGCCGGGTCCTGCGGGCCCCGGTGCCGATGCACGGCAAGGTCGACGAGATCCGTCATTCCGGCCAGGGCCTGATGCACGGGCTGCCCTCGCCGTTCCGCGCCACCCGCTACCATTCGCTCATCGTCGAGCGCGACAGCCTGCCGGACTGCCTCGCGGTGACGGCGGAAACGGCGGACGGCCTGATCATGGGCATGCAGCACCGCGAACTGCCGATCCACGGGGTGCAGTTCCACCCCGAAAGCATCGCGTCCGAGCACGGGCACGAGCTGCTGCGTAATTTCCTCGCCCTCGCGAAGCCCATGGAGCGCGCGGCATGACCAGGGACATGTCCGACCTGAAGGCCCTGCTCGGCAAGGTGGCGGGCGGCGGCTCGCTCACGGAGGACGAGGCCGAGACGGCCTTCGACGTCATCATGTCGGGCAACGCCACGCCCGCGCAGATGGGCGGCTTCCTGATGGCGCTGCGCGTGCGCGGCGAGACGGTGGACGAGATCGCCGGCGCCGCGCGCGTGATGCGCGCGAAGGTCCATCCGATCGAGGCTCCGCCCGGCGCGATCGATACCTGCGGTACCGGCGGCGACGCGGCGGGAACCTGGAACATCTCGACCGCCTCGGCGATCGTCGTCGCCGCCTGCGGCGTACCGGTGGCCAAGCACGGCAACCGCGCGGCGTCCAGCAAGTCGGGTGCGGCCGACGTCCTCCAGGCGCTGGGCGTCAACATCGAATGCGACATGGCGCTGGTGCAGCGCTCGCTGGACGAGCTCGGGCTCTGCTTCCTGATGGCGCCCCGCCACCACACGGCGATGCGCAATGTCGGTCCGACGCGGGTCGAGCTGGGGACGCGCACGATCTTCAATCTCCTGGGACCGCTCTCGAACCCAGCCGGCGCCCGTCGCCAGCTCCTGGGCGTGTTCTCGCGGAGCTGGGTCGAGCCGCTCGCACGCGTGCTGGGCCGCCTCGGTTCGGAACGGGCCTGGGTCGTCCATGGCTCCGACGGGCTGGACGAGATCACGACGACGGCCGTCACCCACGTCGCCGAACTGAGGGACGGCACCGTCCGCACCTTCGAAGTCGCGCCCGAAGACGCCGGATTGGCCCGTTCGGACCTGGCGGCCCTCAAGGGAGGCGACGCGGCGACCAATGCGCAGGCCATCCGCGCACTGCTCGCCGGCGAGCCGGGAGCCTACCGCGACATCGTCCTGCTGAACGCCGGCGCCGCCCTCGTCGTCGCCGGGCGGGCGGAGGACATCCAGGCTGGCGCCGCCCTGGCCCGCGGCGCGATCGACGGCGGCGCGGCCGGCCGGGTGCTCGAGCGGCTGGTGGAGATCACCAACGGCGGACCTCGGGCATGAGCGACGTCCTCGCCCGCATCTGCGCGGACAAGCGCCGCCACGTCGCCGCGTGCCGGGCCGCACGGCCACCGGCCGAGGTGGAAGCCGCCGCCCGCGCCGCCGACAGGCCGCGCGGCTTCGCGACGGCCCTTCGCGGCGCCAGTGCCCAAGGCTACGGCTTGATCGCAGAGATCAAGCGAGCATCGCCGTCTAAGGGCTTGATAAGGAAAGATTTCGATCCAGCAAGCTTGGCGCGGGCCTATCAGGCGGGCGGGGCTTCCTGCCTGTCCGTGCTGACGGACGTTCCCTACTTCCAGGGCGAGGACTCCTTCCTCGTCGCCGCGCGGGCCGCATGCCGGCTGCCGGTCCTGCGCAAGGACTTCATGCTCGATCCCTATCAGGTCGCCGAAGCCAGGGCGCTGGGCGCCGACTGCATCCTTCTGATCATGGCCGCCCTCGACGACGGTGCTGCACGCGAGCTTGCCGCCGCCGCCACTGACTGGGGCATGGACGTCCTGGTCGAGGTGCACGACCGCGCCGAACTCGATCGCGCGCTGCGCTTGGACTGCGGGATGATCGGAGTAAACAACAGAAATCTCAAGACGTTGTCGATCGATCTGAAGACGACGGAAGAGCTGGTGCCGCACATTCCCCCGGACCGTCTCGCGGTCAGCGAAAGCGGACTGTACGGGCCGGCGGACCTGACCCGGATGGCGCGGGCGGGTGCGCGCTGCTTCCTGGTCGGGGAGTCCCTGATGCGCCAGGAGGACGTCACGGCGGCCGTACGGGCGCTGCTGGCGCCGGCCGGGACGGCGTGAGCCCATGGGGGGGGATTTCACTCATTTCGACGACCAGGGCCGCGCCGTCATGGTCGATGTCTCGGCCAAGGACGAGACCGAACGGACGGCCACGGCCCGCGCCGCGGTCCGCATGCAGCCTGAAACGCTGGCCCTGATCATGTCCGGCGGCGTCAAGAAGGGGGACGTGCTCTCGGTCGCCCGCCTCGCCGGCATCATGGCGGCGAAGCGGACGCCCGACCTGATCCCGCTCTGCCATCCCCTGCCGTTGGCCTCCGTCGCCGTCGATCTCGTCTGCGTGCCGGAACGCAGCGAGGTCGAGGTGACGGCGACCTGCAAGCTCAAGGGCCGGACCGGCGTCGAGATGGAGGCGCTGACCGCCGCCGCGGTCGCCGCGCTGACGGTCTACGACATGTGCAAGGCGGTCGACCGCGGCATGGCCGTAGCCGAGGTGCGCCTCGTCCACAAGGCCGGCGGCAGGAGCGGCCACTGGAGCGCTCCGGAATGATCCCGGTCGCGGACGCCCTCGAACGGATGCTGTCCGCGGTCGCCCCGCTCCCCGCCGAGACGGTCGCGCTTCCCGACGGGCTCGGCCGCGTACTGGCTGCGGACGTCGCCGCCCGGGTGACCCAGCCGCCGGTGGCGGTATCGGCGATGGACGGCTACGCCGTCCGCGGCGCCGACGTGGCGACCGCGCCGGCGCGTCTGCGCAGGATCGGCGAGGTCGCCGCCGGCGCCCGCTTCGAGGGCACGGTCGGGCCCGGCGAGGCGGTGCGGATCTTCACCGGCGCGCCGGTCCCCGCCGGGGCCGACACCGTCGTCATCCAGGAGGACACCACCGCCGAGGGCGAGGCCGTCGTCGTCGCCGAGCCCTACCCGGCCGGACGCTACGTCCGGCGTGCCGGCCTGGACTTCACGACCGGCACCGTCGGGCTGACGGCGGGCCGCCGTCTCGGTGCCCGCGACATCGGGCTGGCGGCGGCGATGAACGTCCCCTGGCTCTCCGTCCACCGCCGGCCCCGGGTGGCCATCCTGGCGACCGGCGACGAGATCGTCATGCCCGGCGAGCCGATCGGGCCGAGCCAGATCGTCAGCTCCAACGCCCTGGCGCTGGCGGCCCTCGTCGCGACGGCGGGCGGGGACGCGACCAATCTCGGCATCGCGCGCGACGACGCCCGCTCGCTCACCGCGCATGCCGAGGCCGCCCGCGGCTTCGACCTCCTGGTCACGACCGGCGGCGCCTCGGTCGGCGAGCACGACCTGGTGCGCTCCGTGCTCGGCGAGAGGGGCATGCGGCTCGACTTCTACAAGATCGCAATGCGTCCCGGTAAGCCGTTGATGTTCGGCCGGTTCGGCGACGTCCCGCTGCTCGGCCTGCCGGGGAACCCGGTCTCCAGCATGGTCTGCGGCCTCTTGTTCCTGCGCCCGCTGCTCCGGCGCCTCCAAGGGCTCGCCGACACGTCGGAACCCGTCGCGCGCGCGACGCTCGGGATCGCGCTGGCGGAGAACGACGGCCGGCAGGACTACCTGCGCGCCCGCCTGGAACGCGGTCCGTCGGGGGAACTGGTCGCGCACCCCTTCCCGCTCCAGGACAGTTCCGTGATGTCGCTGCTCGCGGCGGCGGACTGCCTGGTGGTCCGTCCGCCCCGGGCTCCCGCCGCCCGGCCGGGCGATCCCGTGGACATCCTGCCGCTCTCGACCGGGATCCTGCCGGCATGATTCGACGATTGCGGGACGTTTTTTTCCTTTTATGAAGCGAATGCTTGACGCCGCCTCGGAACCAAACTAGAACACCTTCAAGCTGTTTTGGTTTTGTTCCGGACCTGCAACGTCGTGCGGAAGGGGGCGTAGATGCTGACGCGCAAACAGTACGAACTGCTCCTGTTCATTCAGGACAGGCAAGGCGAAGGAGGCGTGTCCCCCTCCTTCGACGAGATGAAGGAGGCGCTCGGCCTCAAGTCGAAGTCGGGCATCCATCGGCTGATCTCGGCCCTGGAGGAGCGCGGCTTCATCCGGCGGCTGCCGCATCGCGCCCGCGCGATCGAGGTGATCCGCCTGCCCGAGAACTTCGAGGCCGCCCGCGCGCCGCGCGGCCGCGCCCGGTTCCAGCCCAATGTGATCCGGGGCGACTTCTCGGCGGCGCTGGCCGGCCGCGAGGTCACCGTGGCCGCCGATGCCGTCGACCTTCCGATGCTCGGCCGCATCGCGGCCGGCACGCCCATCGAGGCGCTCAAGATGGACGGGGCGGCGAAGGTCCCGGTGCCGGCCGGCATGCTCGGCGCGGGGGAGCACTACGCCCTCGAGGTCGCTGGCGACTCCATGGTCGATGCCGGCATCCTGGATGGCGATACCGTCGTGATCCAGCGTTGCGAGACGGCCGACAGCGGCACCATCGTGGTGGCGCTGGTCGACGAGAACGAGGTGACGCTGAAGCGGCTGCGCCGCAAAGGCAATGCCATCGCCCTCGAACCGGCCAACGCGAAGTACGAGACCCGGATCTTCGGGCCGGACAAGGTTCGCGTCCAGGGCAAGCTGATCGGCCTTCTCCGCCAGTACTGACCGCGGGACGGGCGCGGCACGGGTCCGGAACGGCGCGCCCGCTTTCGCATGCGGATCCTGTTCGCAGGCTACTACCGGGGAGCCGGCGCCCAAGGCCGGCTCCCCCTCGCGTCGGCGACGGTCTCGATCCGCACGCCGTCCGTGCCCAGACGAAGGGCATGGGCTCCCTTGCGCAGGAGATCGCCGCGGGTGATCGCGACCGGCGCCGCGCAGCGTCCGTACAGTTCGGGCGCGACGACGATGTCGGCGGCCAGGCAATCCTCCAGGAATGCCTCGTAGCGCCACGCGATGGCGACCCGCTTTCCCCCGGCGTTCCAGATGCAGCCTTGCGGGTCGCACGCGAGGGCGCCGCCGGCTCCCGGTCCCTGCGCCGGCCAGGCCTCCGCGTCCGCCCGGCCGTCGTGGCGAAGCCAGGTCTGCGCATCGAACCGGCCTGCTCTTTTCGTCGACAGGAGGAGATGCCCTCCTCCGTCGCGCAGCGCGACGACGCGGCCGTCGTCGGAGACGAGCAGGTCCGGCCGCGGCGCCAGGAGGATCGAGGCGAAACCCAGCGCGACCGGGATCAGGCCGAGCAGGCGCCAGCGTCGCGTCCACAGTACGAGCCAGAGCCCGCCGAGGGCGAGCGCCGTCAATCCCCAGACCGGCATCGCCGGAACCAGTCCGGATGCACCCGGCAGGCCCGCAACGACGCTGGCCGTTCCCAGGATCACGTCGATGCCGAGCGCCATCGCCTCCAGCGGCCAGCTTTCCAGGCCGAACGGCATCGCCGCGACGGACACCAGTCCCAGAGGCATGACCCAGAACGAGGTCACCGGCACCGCGATCATGTTGGCCGCCACTCCGTAGAACTGGATCTGCTGGAAGTGGTGGAGCCCGAACGGCAGGGTCGCGAGACTCGCCACCAGGGACGTGAGCACGAGGCCGAAAAGGTAGAGTGCGGCGCGCAGCGGCATGCCTGCACCGGCGCGCCACGCGGCGAACCGGCTTCCCAACGATTCGTAGGCCGCGATGAGGGCGATCACGGCGCCGAACGACATCTGGAAACTCGGCCCCAGCATGCTCTCGGGCTGGAGCAGCAGGACGACCGCCGCTGCGAAGGCGACCAGCCGCATGCTGAAGGGGTTGCGCTCCAGCAGCATCGCGCCGAGCACGATGCCCGTCATCAGCGCCGCGCGTTGCGTGGGCACGGGAGCCCCGACGAGCAGCGTGTAGCCGACCGCTGCGGTCAGAGCCGGGACCGCCGCCCATTTCTTGATCGGGAACCTCAGGGCGACGGTTTCAACCATCGCCAGCAGGGCGCGGACCGCGAAGAAGACGAGGCCGGCCACCAACCCGACATGCAGGCCCGAGATGGAGAGGAGATGGGCCAGGCCGGAGATGCGGATCTCTTCCATGGCCTCGGCCGGAATGGCGCGTTGCTCGCCGGCGACCAGGGCCGCCGCCACCCCTGCCCGCGCGCCGTCGAGACTATCCAGGATCCGGTCGGCCAGCACCCGGCGCGCCCGCTCGGCTGCGGCCGAGGACAGCATCGATCCCGCGCCGTCCACCGGCTCGACCGGCCCGATCGAACGGCCGACGGCGCCGATCCGGGCGAAGAAGAGCTGGCGCCCGAAATCGAAGGAGCCGGGCATCACCGGGCCGGGCGGCGGCTGCAGGAAGGCGCGGACGCGCAGGGTCATGCCGGGCATGACCTCGCCGTGGCGCTCGGAAACGTGAAGGCGGACGCGTTCGGGGGTCGCAGCCGGCTCCATGCCGGCGATGGCGACCTCGTCCAGCGTCACTCGTGCGGCCCCTTCGCCGCGCTCCATCACCACGACGCGTCCGGTCACCACCACCGGTCCGCTGCCGCGCGTGAGGACCGGCGCCGACACCGCTGCGGTCCGGACCTGGGCGGCGGCGAAGCCGAAGGCGACGGCGGCGAGCGCGGCGAATGCGACGAGCGTGGGCATGGATCGGCGTGCCGCTGCGAGCGCCACCGACAGCGCCGCCGCGACGACCGGCCCGATCCAGACGGGCGGCTCGGCCGGCAGGGCGAAGTAGATGCCGATCCCGGCCCCGGCGAGCACGGGAAGCCACAGCAGCCAGCGCTCCGCCTCGGCGGCCCAGATGGACGCGACGGCGGCCCATGCCCGGTCCGGGCCCGGCCGTCCTCCGCTCGCGGACATGGGCTCCGCGGCAACGATGCTTCGCATTGGATGCACCCGCCGTCACGTTGTGCTATGTCAGCCCGTCCCTCGAACCGATGCGATCATGGAATAGCCCGACCGATGACCGTCGTCACCCGTTTTGCTCCATCGCCCACCGGCTTCCTCCACATCGGCGGCGCGCGTACGGCCCTGTTCAACTGGCTGTTCGCCCGCCATCACGGCGGCAGGTTCCTCCTGCGCATCGAGGACACCGACCGGGCACGCTCGACCCAGGAGGCGGTGGACGCGATCCTGGACGGCATGTCCTGGCTCGGGCTCGACTGGGACGACGAAGCGGCGTCGCAGTTCGCCCGCCGCGACCGGCACGCGGAAGTGGCGCACCGGATGCTCGCCGACGGAACGGCATACCGCTGCTACACGACGCCGGCCGAACTCGAAGAGATGCGCGAGGCCCAGCGCGCCGCCGGCCTGCCCGTCCGCTACGACGGGCGGTGGCGCGACCGCGACCCGTCCGAAGCGCCCGCGGGGGTCGATCCCGTGATCAGGCTGAAGGCGCCGCAGTCCGGCGAGACGGTGCTGCGCGACCACGTCCAGGGCGAGGTCCGGGTCCAGAACGCGCAGCTCGACGACCTCGTACTGCTGCGCGCGGACGGCACGCCGACATACCTGCTGGCCGTCGTCGTCGATGACCACGACATGGGCGTCACCCACGTGGTCCGTGGGGACGACCATCTGACCAACACCTTCCGTCAGATCCAGATCTACAACGCGATGGGCTGGAACCTGCCGGAGTTCGCCCACATCCCGCTGATCCACGGCCCGGACGGCGCCAAGCTGTCCAAGCGCCACGGCGCTCTCGGCATCGATGCCTATCGGGACATGGGCTACCTGCCGGAAGCGGTCCGCAACTACCTGCTGCGCCTCGGCTGGGGCCACGGCGACGACGAGATCATCTCGACCGAGCAGGCGGTGGAATGGTTCGACCTGGACGGTATCGGCCGGTCGCCGTCGCGCATCGACTTCGCCAAGCTCGACAACCTGAACGCCCACTACCTGCGCGAGGCCGACGACGCCCGCCTCGTCGCGCTGATCGTCCCCAGGATCGAGGCCATCCTCGGCCACCCGATCGGGGACGAAGGCCGCACTCTGCTGCAACGCGCCATGCCCGGCCTCAAGCCGCGCTCGAAGACACTTGTCGAACTTGCTGAATCCGCTGCATTTTTCGTAGCCAAGCGACCGCTGACACCGACCGACAAGGCGCGCGAGCAGCTCGACGGCGCGGGGCTCGGCATCCTGCGCGACCTCGTGACGGCGCTGTCCGGCGCGCCGGACTGGACCGCACCGGCGCTGGAGGCCGCGACCCGGACCTTCGCCGAGGAGCGCGGCCTCAAGCTGGGCAAGGTCGCCCAGCCGCTGCGCGCCGCCCTGACGGGGTCGACCGTCAGCCCGCCCGTATTCGACGTGGCCGAGATTCTCGGCCGCGAGGAGGCCCTCGCCCGCATTAACGACCTTACGCAACCGCGGTAGACCCGCGGGCCCGCGTTGCCAACTCGGCGGCGCAGCATTATCCTCGACCCATACGAGGGGCGCGGGGATTCCGATCACGAAGACGTCAAAGGAAAGCCGAGATGACCCAAGAAACGGTGACGCTTGTCGACAACCGCACCGGAACGTCCTACGAACTTCCCGTACTCGAGGGCAGCCTTGGCCCTTCGGTGATCGACATCCGCAAGCTCTACAACGAAACCGGTCATTTCACCTTCGATCCCGGCTACACGTCGACGGGGAGCTGCGAGTCCAAGATCACCTTCATCGACGGTGACGAGGGCGTCCTCCTCCACCGCGGCTACGCGATCGAAGACCTGGCCGAGCACAGCAACTTCCTCGAGGTGTGCTACCTGCTGCTGTACGGCGACCTGCCCACGCCCGATCAGCGCCAGCAGTTCGAGGACACGATCACGCATCACACGATGGTGCATGAGCAGCTCACCGCCTTCTACCGCGGTTTCCGGCGCGACGCCCACCCGATGGCGATCTTGTGCGGGGTGACCGGCGCCCTGTCCGCCTTCTACCACGACAGCACCGACATCGAGGACCCGTACCACCGGATGGTCGCGTCCCATCGGCTGGTCGCGAAGATCCCGACCATCGCCGCCATGGCCTTCAAGTACTCGATCGGGCAGCCTTTCGTTTACCCGCGCAACGACCTGAGCTATGCGGAAAACTTCCTGCAGATGCTCTTCGCGGTCCCCTGCGAGCCCTACAAGGTGAACCCGGTCGTCGCCAAGGCGATGGACCGCCTGCTGATCCTCCACGCGGATCACGAGCAGAACGCGTCGACCTCGACCGTCCGCCTCGCCGGGTCCTCGGGCGCCAACCCCTTCGCCTGCATCGCCGCCGGCATCGCCTCGCTCTGGGGTCCGGCCCATGGCGGCGCCAACGAGGCGGTGCTCAAGATGCTCCAGGAGATCGGCAGCAAGGACCGCATCCCCGAGTTCATCGCCCGCGCCAAGGACAAGAACGACAGCTTCCGCCTGATGGGTTTCGGCCACCGCGTCTACAAGAACTTCGACCCGCGTGCGCAGGTGATGCGGCGGGCCTGCCACGAGGTGCTGGGCGAACTCGGGATCAAGAACGAGCCGCTGCTCGACATTGCGATGGAACTGGAGCGCATCGCGCTGCAGGACGACTACTTCATCGAGAAGAAGCTGTACCCCAACGTCGACTTCTACTCGGGAATCATCCTGAAGGCGATCGGCCTGCCGACCTCGATGTTCACGGTGCTGTTCGCGGTGGCGCGCACCGTCGGCTGGGTGGCCCAGTGGAAGGAGATGATCGAGGACCCGTCCCAGAAGATCGGACGGCCGCGTCAGCTCTATACCGGTGCGGCGAAGCGGCCGTTCAGGCCGCTCAACGAGCGTGCGTAACCGCCGGACGTCTCAGATCCGCTCGGGCGGGCCCGGTGGGCCCGCCCGCAGGGTCCCGGCCGTGCTCCTGTCCGCCCGCGACGTCCGCGGGCGGCTTTTTCCCCCCGCCAACGACAACCGCATGCCCATGCGTCTCAGGCTGCGCCGCGCGGCCTTGCTCGCACTGACCGGCGCCGCGGCAGTGACGTTGTTCGTCCAGATGTTCGGTTGAGAACCGGCTGCGGCACGAATGCCGCGGCCGGCCGGTCTCATTTCCGCTCGATCAGCTCGACCTTGTAGCCGTCGGGGTCTTCGATGAAGGCGATCACGGTGCTCCCATGCTTCATCGGCCCGGGCGGCCGGGGGATCCTGACGCCTTCCGCGGCCAGCCGGTCGCAGGTCGCATGGATGTCGGGCACGCCGATCGCGATGTGGCCATATCCGCTCCCGATCGTATAGGGCTCGGCCTGGTCCCAGTTATGGGTGAGTTCGATGACCGCGGTGTCGCTCTCGCTGCCGTAGCCGACGAAGGCGAGCGTGAACCGCCCACCCTCGTAGTCCGTGCGGCGCAGGAGCTTCATTCCCAGCAGCCGGGTGTAGAAGTCCAGGGACTTCTCGAGGTCGAGGACCCGCAGCATCGTGTGGAGGATGCGGTACGAGCTCCCTGAAGCCGTGTCGCTCATGGTCTTCGTTCTCCCTTCATTTCTGCCGTGGTGCCGGCAACGACGCCGAGCACGACCTCGGCCGCCCGTTCGCTCGGGCCCGGACCTCCGTGGCCCAGCCAGCGCGCAACCTCCGAAACCCCCTCGATCTGGACCCGGCGCGCCGCCGGATCATCGAGCAGCGTCGAGAGCGCCGCCGCCAGACGGTCTGGCGTGCACTCCTCCTGGAGGAGTTCGGGCACCAGCATCCGATCCAGCATGATATTGACCAGATTGGCGTATTTCACCCTGATCAGGCGGCGGTAGAGTGCCACCGTGACGGGGTGCAGGCGATAGGCGATCACCGCCGGAAGCCGGGACAGCGCGAGTTCCAGCGCCACGGTGCCGGATGCGGCCAGGGCAACCGTGCTCGCCGCCATCGCGTCGTACTTCCCCTCGTCCCCCTCGACGACCACCGTCGGAACGCTCCAGGAGGCCGCGGCCGCGCGGACGCGGCCGCTCATCTGCGGAACCGTCGGCACGACCGCCCTCAAGCCCGGATGCCGCTCGGCCAGCAGCGCCAGCGTCGTTCCGAAAACGGGCAACAGCCGGGACACTTCGCTGTTGCGGCTGCCGGGCAGAACGCACACCAGCGGGGCGTCGGGCGCGATGCCGTATCGTGCGCGCAGCCGCGCGCCGTCGCCCTGCCCCGCCCCCGTCTCCACCACGGGATGGCCGACGAAGGTGCAAGCCAGGCCCTCCCGATGGAAATAGGGCGGCTCGAAAGGCAGCAGCGCGAGCAGATGGTCCACCAGCCCGGCGAGCTTGCGCGCCCGCCCGGGTCGCCAGGCCCACACGGTAGGCGCGACGTAGTGGACGACCGGTATCCCCTCGGCCCGGATGCGCTTGGCGACGCGGAAGCAGAAGTCCGGCGCGTCTATGGTCACCACCACGTCGGGCCGGGCCTGCCGGATCGCATCCGCCGTCTGGCCCAGCCGCCGGATCAGCGAAGGGAGCTTCGGCAGCAGTTCCGCGAGGCCGAACAGCGCCAGCTCGTCCAGAGGGAACAGAGGATCGAGCCCCTGCTCCATCATGCGCTCGCCGCCGATCCCCGCGAACCGCACCGTTCCTCCGGTCCGGCGCGACAGGGCCGCCATCAGCCGCGCCCCCAGCACGTCGCCGGAAGGCTCGCCCGCGATGAGGAATACGAGCGGCCCGGACTCGTTCTTGCCGGTCACGTCAGGCGATCTCCAATCCTACGACGAACACGCCGAGCCGGTCGGCAACGGCAGCGACCGCCTCGCGGTCGAGCATGAGGGTCGCGCCGGCCTCCACGGCGACACCGGCGAGACCGGCCCGCGCCACGGCTTCCACCGTCGCGGGACCGACCGTCGGCAGGTCGAAGCGCAGGTCCTGCGTCGGCTTGCGTATCTTGACCAGCACTCCCCCGGCCCCGCCGCGCCGCAGCGGCCCGCAGCGCTCGATCAGCGCGTCGGTCCCTTCGACCGCCTCCACTCCCAGGACGATGCCTTGCTGCACCACCACGGCCTGGCCGACGTCCAGGGCGCCCAGCATGCGCGCGACCTCGACGCCGCGCGCGATGTCCCGCTCCGCCTCGGCGTCGGGTGTCAGACCGCCGACCGGCCCCGGGGGCGTCAGCAATGCGGCGAAGACGTCCTGGGCGCCCACGATGCGAAAGCCTTCGCGCTCCAGTTCGGCGGTCACCGCGCGGAGCAGGCCGTCGTCGCCCAAGGCGCGCATCCCCAGCTTGGCGAACAGGCGCGTCGCGCGCCAGTCCGGCCTGAGCTCCGCCAGGCTCGGGCGGCGGACCCTGCCCGCCAGCACGATCTCCGTCACGCCGGCATCGCGCAGCGCGTCCAGCGCCTGCCCGGCGGCGCCGAGCCGCACGCGCGCGTGGGGCACGCCGGCACAGACGCCGTCGTCGGCGTGTCCGTCGAGCGCGAGGACGAAGAAGGGGCGGCCGGCGGCCCGGCACGCCTCGATCAGGCGGAACGGGAGATCGCCGCCGCCGGCGACGATCCCGAGCTTAGCCGCCATTCTCCTGCCTGGGCAGGCAGAGGGCACGGTTGTTGCGGGACCGGATGAAGTCCATCATTGCCGAAACCAGGGACGAGTCCGTGAACTCGACCTCCACCCGCCCGACCCGTTCGGCGAGGGTGCCATCACCCTGGAACAGCGCGCGGAACGCCGTCCGAAGTGCCCGTATCTCGTCCTTGTCGAAGCCGCGCCGGTCGAGACCGACCAGGTTCAGGCCGGCCAGACGCGCCCTCTCGCCCATGACCAGGCCGAACGGGATCACGTCGTTCTCCACGCCCGACATGCCGCCGATCATCGCGTGGGCGCCGATGCGCACGAACTGGTGCACGGCGGACAGGCCACCGAGGATCGCGTAGTCGCCGATCTCGACATGGCCGGCGAGCGTCGCGTTGTTGGCGAGGATCACGTGGTTGCCGACGATGCAGTCATGCGCGACATGCGCCGACATCATGAACAGGCAATCGTCGCCAACGCGGGTCAGCATCCCCCCGCCGGACGTGCCGGGGTTCATCGTGACGTGCTCGCGGATGCGGTTCCGGGCCCCGATGATCAGCTCGGACGGCTCGCCCGAATACTTCAGGTCCTGCGGCGCGTGCCCGATCGAGGCGAAGGGATAGATCACCGTGTCGGCGCCGACCGTGGTCCTGCCGTCGACCGCGACATGCGAAACGAGGCGGACGCGGTCTCCGAGACGGACATCGGGCCCGACCACGCAGAACGGGCCGACCTGCACGTCGGCCCCCAGGCGGGCCGCCGGATCCACGACCGCGCTGGGATGGATTGAAACAGACATGAAGCCTTACTTGTCCAGGATCATCGCGGAATAGGTCGCCTCGGCGCAGAGCGTGCCGTTGACCCTGGCTTCGCCCCGGAACTTCCAGACGGTACCCCGGTTTCGAATCTTGGTGACATGCACATGCACGGTATCGCCCGGCACCAGCGGCTTGCGGAACCGCGCGTCGTCGACGGTCATGAAGTAGACGAGCTTGCCTTCGGCCTCCGCCCCCAGGGTCCGCACCACCAGCACGGCGGCGGTCTGGGCCATGGACTCTATGATCAGGACGCCCGGCATCACCGGCCGGGTCGGGAAGTGGCCCTGGAAGAACTGCTCGTTGATCGAGAGGTTCTTGATGCCGACGGCGCTGACGTCGGGGATGATCTCCTTCACGCGATCGATCATCAGCATCGGATACCGATGGGGGATCATCTCCATGATCCGCACGACGTCGATCTCGCCGACCTCCTGCTCTTCCGCCGTTCCTTCCATCCCTACTCTTCCTTGTCACGAGCGCCGCGGTCCGCACGGCTGACCCTGCTCAACGTCGCCACCTGCCGGAAGAACTGCCGGATCGGAACGGCGGGCGAACCGCAGACCTCCTCGCCGGCGGCGACGTCCTTCATGACGCCGCTCTGGGCGGCGATGCGCGCGCCGGGACCGACCGTCAAGTGCCCCGCGATCCCCGCCTGGGCGGCGAGCACGGCGTGATGCCCCAGTCTCGAACTGCCGGAGATGCCCGCCTGTGCGACGACGACGCAACCGGCGCCCAGGGTCACGTTGTGCCCGATCTGCACGAGATTATCAATCATGCTTCCGCGGCCGATGACCGTGTCAGGCCCCGCGCCGCGGTCGATGGTGGTATTGGCGCCGATCTCGACATCGTCCTCCACGATGACGCGGCCGAGTTGTGGAACCCGCACATGCCCAGCCGCGTCCATCGCGAAGCCGAACCCGTCCTGGCCGATCCGGACACCTGGATAGACGAGGACGCGCTCGCCGATCAGGCAGTGGCTCAGCGAGGCGCAGGCGCCGATCCGGGTGCCGGCACCGATCCGGACGTTCTCGCCGATCACCGCGTTCGGTTCCACCCGGCAGCCGGGGCCGAGGCTCGCACCGGCCCCTATGACGGCCCCGGCCCCGATCTCGCACCCCTCGCCGATCTCGGCCGAGGCATCCACGACCGCCGACGGATGAATGCCGGCCGACGGAGGCGGCACCGGGTAGAACGCCTGGGCGGCGAGCGCGTAGGCCTTGTAGGGCGTGCGGGTCACGAGGACGGCCGTTCCCGATGGTGCGCGCGCCGCGAAATCCGGATGCACGAAGCATGCGCCGGCCCGGCTCACGGCGAACGCGTCAACGTATTTGCGGTTGTCCAGGAAGCTGAGGTGCTCCGGTCCGGCGGCACTCAGCGGCGCCACGTCGTGGATGAGGCGCTCGGGGTCCGTCCCCTCCGCCGGCACCGCACCGGCGATCCGGGCGAGGTCGGCCACGGTGAACGGTCCGGCCACCTTGAAAAAACGGGAATCGGGCATGGCCGTGCGCTCCGGCTCAGTTCTCGGCGTTCGGAATCGATACCTTCACGGAAGGAAGTTCCGCGTTCAACCTCTCCATCACCGTTTGGGTGAGATCGAGGGACTTCTCCACCAGCAGCACCTGCTGCTTGGCGAGGACGATGTTGGCATCCTTCTCGCCGGCCACTTCCGCCACGATCTTGAGCAGTGCGGCCCGGACCTGGTTCACCGCCTCGTCATGCGCCAGTTCCAGCGACCGCCTGCGGTCCTGCACCGCGCGCTGGATCTCGGCCACCTGGGTCTCGAACTCCTGCCGCTTCTGCGCGAACGCCTCCGGCGAGAGGACGGTTCGCTGGCGGGAAAGCTCCTGTTCCGCCGAACGGAGCTTCTCCTCCTGCGCCGCAATCTCCTTCTGGTAGACCCCGCGCTGCGTATCGAGTTGCTGCTGGATGTTCTTGTAGGCCGCAGCCTCCTGTTGGATCTCCTGCAGGTCGACCACGACGACGATCGGTGAAGGCACGCTCGCCGCGTCCGCCCGAAACGGTGTCGAGACGAGCAACGCCCCCAGCGCCAGCGTCGTGATGGGCAGACGAATTCTCATGTTGCCTTTGCTCAGAAGCGGGTGCCGAAGCTGAAGCGGAACTCTTCGGGATCGTCGTACTCTTCCTTGAGGAGCGGGTAGGCGAAGTCGATGCGGATCGGCCCCAGCGGCGACCGCCACGAGACGCCGACGCCGAGCGAAAGCCGCACCGCATCCTCGTCCACCAGCCGCTCTCCGGGCCGGGGGCTGACATCGACCCCGGCCAGGCTGCCGAAATCGCTGAACGTGTGCCCGGTGATGCCGAACTCCTCCGGCAGTCCGATCGGGAAGGCGAGTTCGACGCTGCCGCGGGCGAACCGGTTGCCGCCGAGCGCATCGTCGCTGGCAAGGTCGCGCGGCCCGACACCGGCCGGCGCGAAACCGCGCAGACTGTCGCCGCCGAGGAAGAAGCGGTCGGAGATCGTGACGTCCTCGCCGAGGCCGAGGATGTAGCCGACCTCGCCCAGGACGCTGAGGATGGTCTGGTCGAACACGGGGAAATAGACGCCCGCCCCGAGGCGGTTGCTGAGGAAGTAGGCGTCGCCGCCGAGACCGGCGGCCTCGCTGGTCAGGCGGACGTAATACCCCTCGGTGGGTGCGATGCGGCTGTCCCGCGCGTCGTACATCAGCTCCTGGCCGATCGACGACTTGATCCGCCCGCCTTCCTGGTCGCGGATGAAGCGCGACGCGGTCGCAGGAACGTCTTCGATGACGGTTTCGGCGATCGTGTAGTTGAGGCGCTGCCTCAACCGCTCCGTCAGCGGATAGCCGACGCGCAAGCTGATGCCGGTGTTCTTCTCGTCGTAGGAGCTTTCGTCCTGATTGTCCCGGGTGATCCGGAACAGGTCGACACCCGCCGAGAGGTCGCGATCCAGGAAATAGGGCTCGGTGAAGCTGATGTCGAACTCCTGCGTCCGGCCGGAGACGAGCGCCAGGAACCGGAGGTCCTGTCCACGTCCGAGGAGGTTGCGTTCCCGGATGCCGAAGCTGGCGAGCGGACCGTCGACGCTGGAGTAGCCCGCGCCGACCTCGATCTCGCCGGTGGACTGTTCCGCGACGTTGACCTCCACCACCGACCGGTCGGGCGTCGAGCCCTCCTGCGTGGCCACCGTGACGGTCTCGAAGAAACCGAGGTCCCGGATCCGCTGCTCCGAGCGCCGAAGCTGCGAGGTGTTGAAGGGATCGCCCTCCACGAGCTGCATCTCCCGGCGGATCACCTTGTCGGTGGTTCGCACGTTGCCGGTGATGTCGATCCGCTCGACGAAGACGCGCGGCCCCTCGTTGATCTGGTAGGTGATGTCGATCGTCCGCTCTTCGCGGTTGCGCGAGATCTGCGGCAGGATGTCGACGAACGCGTATTGCAGGTCGCCGACGGCACTCGTCAGGTTCGCGATCGTATCCTCGACCGCCTCGGCATCGTACCAGTCGCCCTCGGACGTGGTGAGGACGCTGCGGAGCTGCTCCGGATCAAGCGCCGTCAGTTCGGTGGCGATGTCGATGTTGCCGAACTTGTAGCGCTCACCCTCCTCGATCGTGAAGGTGATGAAGAAGTCCTCGCGGTCGGGCGTCAGCTCCGCGACGGCCGAAACCACCCGGAAGTCCGCATAGCCGCGCGAGAGATAGAACCGGCGCAGCAACTCCCTGTCGAAGGTCAGGCGGTCCGGGTCGTAGGAGTCCTCGGAGGTCAGGAACCGGTACCAGCGCGATTCCCGCGTCTGGATCTCCTCCCGCAGGCGGCCGTCGCTGAACACCTGGTTGCCGATGAAGCTGATCCGCCGGACCCCGGTCTGCGGGCCTTCGTCGATTTCGAAGACGAGATCGACGCGGTTCTGGTCCAGCGGAATCACCTTGGGCTCGA
Organism: Arenibaculum sp.; assembly: GCF_035998295.1. Taxonomy (NCBI): domain Bacteria; kingdom Pseudomonadati; phylum Pseudomonadota; class Alphaproteobacteria; order Rhodospirillales; family Azospirillaceae; genus Arenibaculum; species Arenibaculum sp. Next base: position 126,985 of record NZ_DASYHS010000070.1, read on the forward strand.
CGGTCGCCGCGAAGCGGCCGGAGCGCCGGTAGATCTCGATGATGCGCTGGACGTCGTTCTGGACGCGGGTCCGGGTATAGACGACCCGCGGGCGGAGCTGGACTTCCCGCTCCAGATCCTCGTCTTCGGTGCGCTGGTTCCCCTCGAAGGCGATGCGGTTGATGATCGGGTTCTCGACCACCGACACCACCAGGGAATCGCCTTCGCGCCTGAGGGCGACGTCGGCGAACAGGCCGGTCGCGAACAGGCTCTTGAGCGACTGGTCGATTCGCTCTTCGCTGAAGGGGTCGCCGGGCACCACCGACAGGTAGGAGCGAACCGTGCTCGGCTCGATCCGCTGCGTGCCCTCGACGACGATTTCCGAGATGATGCCCCCGGTGAACTGCGCCTGCTGTGCCCCGGTCTGCAGTCCCTGGGCCAATGCGATGGACGAAGTCGCCGTCGCGCATGCCGCGGCGAGGCATAGCGCCACAAACCTGTTCAGACCCAAGTGATCCCCCAAACCCGTTCCGGCGTAACGAAGTCAGCCGCGGAAGAGGTCGAACACCCTGAGGTGAACGAGGTCGTTCCAGGTCGCGAAGATCATCAGGGTGAGCACTAGCGCCAACCCGATCCGGAACCCGTACTCCTGCGCCCTCTCCCCGAGCGGCTTACCTCTCACGGCCTCAACGGCATAGAACATAAGATGCCCGCCGTCCAGCATCGGGATCGGGAACAGGTTGATCAAGCCGAGATTGATCGACAGGATCGCCATGAACCAGACGAGCGCCACGATGCCGGACTGGGCCACCTCACCCGACATCTGCGCGATGCGCAAGGGTCCGCCGAGCTCCTCCGTTCCGCGCGAACCGGAGATCATCTGCCCGACGGCGCCGAGCGTGCCCACCGTCAGCTTGACGGTTTCGCTGCCCGCGGTCCAAAGCGCGCTCAGCGGGTCGAGGCGCCGGAACTCCATGCCGCTGCGGCTGATGCCGAGCAGCCCGATGCGGTGCGTGTTGCCGAACCGGTCCGTGATCTCCGTCGCCTCGGGAACGGCCGTCGTCGCGACCTGTCGCCCGTCGCGCTCCACCACGATCTCCATCGGGCTGCCGGCGCCCGTGCGCACGGCCTCCTGGACGTCCTCGAAGCGCTCGACCTCCCGGCCCGCGACCGCGACGAAGCGGTCGCCCGGCTGCAATCCGGCTGCCGCAGCGGCGCTGTCCGCCTGCACCTCGCCGATCACCGGGGGCGTGAAAGGCTGCCCCTGGAGCGCGAAGAGACCGGCCAGCACCACGATCGCGAACAGGAAGTTCGCCGCCGGGCCGGCGACGACGACCGCGGCCCGCTGCCCCACTCGCTTGTGGTGGAACGATACCTCCCGCTCCTCCGGCGTCATCTCGCGCAGCCCGCCACCCGGCGTGCTCGCGGCGTCGGCGTCCCCGAACATCTTGACGTACCCGCCCAGCGGGATGGCGCTGAACTTCCAGCGGGTCCCGGCGCGATCGTTGAAGCCGAACAGTTCCGGCCCGAAGCCGATCGAGAACACGTCGACGCGCACCCCGTTGCGGCGCGCCACGAGGTAGTGGCCGAGTTCATGCACGAAGACGAGGACCGTCAGCACGACCAGAAAGGTGCCGACATAGGTCCAGATGCCACTGAGCAGGTCCATGGGGAGTGTCCGTCGTGCGCGCGGCTGGGTTCAGCCGCTCTTCGTTACCAGGTCGGCCGCGAACCGGCGTGCCCGCGCGTCGAAGCGCCGCACGTCGTCCAGATCGAGCATCGCATCTCCGGCCAGCGTGGTCAGCGAGCGCTCGACGATCCGCTCGATGTCGAGAAAGCCGATGCGACCCTCCAGAAAGCCCTGGACGGCGACCTCGTTCGCGGCATTGAGGATAGTTGGTGCTCCCCCTCCGCATTGCAAGGCATGCCTCGCGAGGCGCAGCGCCGGGAACCGGTCCGGATCGGGCGCCTCGAAGGTGAGCGTGCCGGCCCGTGCCAGGTCGAGACGGGCCGCGGGGGTCGGTATCCGGTGCGGCCACGCCAGCGCGTGCGCGATGGGGATGCGCATGTCCGGCGTGCCGAGCTGGGCGAGAACCGAGCCGTCGACGTACTCGACGAGGCTGTGGACGACCGACTGCGGATGGACGAGCACGTCGATCCGGTCCTCGGGCATTCCGAACAGGAAGCGCGCCTCGATGATCTCCAGCCCCTTGTTCATCATGGTGGCGCTGTCGACCGAGATCTTGGCCCCCATGTCCCAGATCGGATGCGCGATCGCCTGCGCCGGGGTGACGCGCGCCATCTCGTCCCGCGAGGCGTTGCGGAACGGGCCGCCCGACGCAGTCAGGATCAGCCGGTCGATCGCCTCGGGTCGCGCGAAGTCGAAGACCTGGAAGATGGCGTTGTGCTCGCTGTCGACCGGCAGGAGCGTCGCGCCGCATTGCCGGACCACCTCCATCATCACCGGGCCCGCGCAGACCAGTACCTCCTTGTTCGCGAAGGCGACGATCGCGCCCCGGCGCGCGGCCGCCAGGGTCGGTTCCAGCCCGGCGGCGCCGACGATCGCGGCCATGACCCAGTCGGCCGGGCGGCCGGCGGCATCGACGACCGCCTGCGGGCCGGCCGCGACCTCGATGCCGGAACCCGCCAGTGCCGAGGCGAGCGCCTCGTAGCGGTCCGGATCGGCGACGACGGCCAGCGCAGGCCGCAGCGCCAGGGCCTGACGGGCGAGGAGTTCGACGTTCCGGCCCGCCGTCAGCGCCTCGACCCGGTAGCGGCCGGGGTTGCGGGCGAGCAGGTCCACCGTGCTGGCGCCGACGGAGCCCGTCGACCCGAGCACGGTCACCGTGCGGGGCGCATTCTCGCCTGCGTCGTCTACCACCATGATGCGGAGGCTCCCCAGGCCGCGTGGAAAAGGGCGAAGACCGGCGCGGCGGCGATCAGCCCGTCGATGCGGTCGAGCAGACCGCCGTGGCCGGGGATGAGCCGGCCGCTGTCCTTGACGTCGAACCGCCGCTTGATCGCGGACTCGAACAGGTCGCCGGCCTGGGCGACGACCGCGAGCGCCGCCCCCAGCAGGGCGGCCGTGCCGGGGCCCGCGGCGCCGAAGGCCGCGGCGACGGCGTAGCCGGTGGCCGCGGCCGCCGCCATGCCCCCGAGCAGCCCCGCCCAGGTCTTCTTCGGGCTGATGCGCGGGGCCAGCTTCGGCCCCCCGATCGTGCGGCCGGCGGCATAGGCGCCGATGTCGGTCGCCCAGACCACCAGCAGGATGTAGGTAAGCAGGCCCAGCCCCTGCTCCGGCCGGTCGCGCAGCCACGCCAGCGCGAGCGCGCCGAAGCCGACATAGGGTACGGCGAAGGCGACGAGCCAGGCATGCCCGGCGCCGCCGTGGCGGGCGACCGGATACAGCGCCAGCATCGCCGCGACCGCCACGGCCAGCCCCGTTCCGGCACCGGAGAGGATCCCGGCCAGGATGGCCCCCGACGTGCCAGCCAACGCGACGGCCAGGGCCGCGCGATGGCGGCCCGGCGCCACGAGCCGGACCCATTCCACGACCGCCCCGGCCGCAAGCAGCAGCAGGAGCGCGAGAAAGAACCAGCCGCCGAGATAGGCGAGCAGCAGGACCGCTGGACCGAGGACAAGCGCCGAGACGGTGCGTACCAGCAGATCGGGGTTCCTACCGCGAGCTGACGGCCCCGAAGCGGCGGTCCCGTCGGTGGAACTCTTCGATCGCATTTTCCAGCTCGCGCCTCGTGAAGTCAGGCCAGAGTATATCGGTGAAGACGAACTCGGTGTAGGCGCACTGCCAGAGCATGAAATTGCTGATGCGCTTCTCGCCGCTGGTCCTGATCAGGAGATCGGGATCGGGAATGTCGCCCGTCAGCAGGTTGCGGGCGAACAGCGCCTCGTCGATCGCCTCGGGCGCCAGCCGGCCCGCGGCCACCTCTTCGGCGAGCCGGCGGGCGGCGATGACGATCTCCTGCCGGCCGCCGTAGCTCAGGGCGATCGTCAGTTTCAGTTCCGCGTTCGCGCGCGTCATCTCCTCGGCGTTGCCGATCATGGCCTGGATGTCCGCCGCGAGGCGGGTCCTGTCGCCGACGACGCGCAGGCGTATCCCGGCGCGATGGAGTTCGGCGATCTCGCTGCGCAGGTAGAACCGCAGGAGATGCATCAGGTCGAAGATCTCGGTCTCGGGCCGGCGCCAGTTCTCCGCCGAGAAGCCGAACAGCGTCAGGTAGGGAAGGCCCAGTTCCCGCGCGGCCTTGACCACGTCCCGCACGGCCTCGACGCCCTTGCGATGGCCGGCCGTGCGCGGCAGGCTCCGGGACTTCGCCCAGCGGCCGTTGCCGTCCATGATGATGGCCACGTGGCGCGGCATCGTGCGCCCGGGGCGAGCGATCGCCTCCGCCATTTGCGGATCAGACCTGCGTTATCTCTTTGTCTTTGGCGGCCAACGCTTCGTCGATCTTCTTGATGTGAGCGTCGGTCATGGCCTGGACCTTGTCCGCCAGGCCTTTATGCTCGTCCTGGCTGATCTCCCCGGCCTTCTCCTTCTTCTTCAGCATGTCCATGCCGTCCCGGCGCACGTTGCGCACCGCGACCCGCGCCTGCTCGGAGTACTTCGCCGCGACCTTTGCCAGTTCCTGGCGCCGCTCCTGGTTCAGTTCCGGGATCGGCACGCGGATGGTCTGTCCCTCGGTCATGGGGTTGAGACCGAGCCCGGACTCCCGGATGGCCTTCTCCACCGCCTTCACCATGGTCCGGTCCCAGACCTGGACCGTGATCAGGCGCGGTTCGGGCACGTTGATCGTACCGACCTGCGTGATCGGCATGCGCGCGCCATAGGCTTCGACGGTGATCGGCTCCAGCAGCGAGGCTGACGCGCGGCCCGTGCGCAGGCCGGCGAATTCCTTGTGCAGCGCATCGAGCGCGCCGTCCATCCGACGGCTCAGATCGGCGATTTCCGTGTCGGCCACAGTCAGTCCTCGTCGGTGATGATCGTGAACCTGCCGCGCCCTGCCATCACCTCAGCGAAGGCGCCGGCTTCGTGGATGGAAAATACGAGTATCGGTATTTTATTCTCGCGCGCCAGCGAAATAGCGGACGCATCCATCACCTGAAGGTCCCGCGCCAGCACCTCCAGATGCGTGAGCCGGTCGAAGCGCACCGCTTTGGCGTCCTTCTTCGGGTCCGCCGAATAGACGCCGTCGACCTTCGTGCCCTTGAGGAGCGCGTCGCACGCCATCTCCGAAGCGCGCAGCGCCGCCGCGGTATCGGTTGTGAAGAACGGGTTGCCGGTGCCGGCGGCGAAGATCACCACCCGCCCCTTCTCCATGTGCCGGACCGCGCGGCGGCGGATATAGGGCTCGCAGACGCTCGCCATCGGGATCGCCGACTGCACCCGCGTCTGCACGCCCTTGCGCTCCAGCGCGCTCTGCATCGCCAGGGCGTTTATCACCGTGGCGAGCATGCCCATGTAGTCCGCGGTCGCGCGTTCCATGCCGCTTGCGGCACCGGAGACGCCTCGGAAGATGTTCCCGCCGCCGATAACCAGGCAGACCTGGACGCCGAGCGCGGCGACCGCCTTCACCTCGCCGGCGACGCGGTCGACCGTAACCGGGTCGAGGCCGTACTCGCGCCCTCCCATGAGCGCCTCGCCCGAGATCTTGAGCAGGACGCGCTTGTACCGGGCGCTTTCGGGCATCTTCCTCTCCCCTTCATCGCGAAACCAGGCCCGAGACGGGCCCGACGGGCGGCGGGACCCGCCGGATCAGGAACCCCGGACGGCGGCCACTTCGGCGGCGAAGTCGCCTTCGTCCTTCTCGATCCCCTCGCCCAGCGTGAAGCGGACGAACCCCTTCACGGCGACCGGGGCGCCGATTTCCTTCGCCACGGTCTCGACGACCTTGCGCACCTTGTTCTCGCCGTCGATGACGAAGGTCTGCTCGAGCAGGACGACCTCCTCGTAGTACTTGCGCAGGCGGCCCTCGACCATCTTGGAGATGATCTCCTCGGGCTTGCCGCTCGCGCGGGCCTGCTCCGCCAGGACGTTGCGCTCGCGATCGAGCGCACTCGAATCGACGTCGGCGATGTCCAGCGCATCGGGGCGGGCGGCGGCGATGTGCATCGCGATCTGCCGTCCGAGCTGCTCCAGCCGCTCCTTGTCGCCCGTCGACTCCAGGGCGACGAGGACGCCGATCTTGCCGAGGCTGGGGGCCAGCGCGCTGTGGACGTAGCTCGCCACGACACCGTCCGCGACGGACAGCCTGGCGGCGCGGCGCAGGTTCATGTTCTCGCCGATGGTCGCGACGAGGTTGGTCAGCTCGTCGCCGACGGTACGGCCGGTCCCGGGGAACTGCGCCTGCTTCAGCGCCTCGACGTCGCCGCCGGTCGTCAGCGCCAGCTCGGCGGCATGGGTGGCGAAGGCCTGGAAGCGGTCGTTGCGGGCGACGAAGTCGGTCTCCGAGTTGACCTCGACGACGCTGCCCGCGGTCGCGGCGGTCGCGACCGCGACGAGCCCCTCGGCGGCGACGCGGCCGGCCTTCTTCGCGGCGGCGGCGAGGCCTTTCTTGCGCAGCCAGTCGACCGCCTCTTCGAGGTTGCCCTCGGTCTCGCCGAGCGCCCTCTTGCAATCCATCATCCCGGCGCCGGTCTTTTCACGCAGCTCCTTGACGAGCGAAGCAGTAATTTCGGCCATGGTCGGACCTCTTCGGACTTTCGGGTCGTGGTTCGTTCAACAAAAAGGGCAACCGGGAGGCACGCGGCCGCCCGGCTGCCCCTCGATGCGGCGTCAGGCGCGTGCCGGCTCGGTCTCTGCGGTCTCTTCCGCGCCCGCCTCGGCCGGAACGGTCTCCGCCGGCGCGTCGGACTCGCCGACATCGACGCCGGAAGCCGCCATCTCGGCCTGCAGGCCGTCCAGGACGGCGCCCGACACGAGTTCGCAGTACAGGTCGATCGCCCGCAGCGCGTCGTCGTTGCCCGGGATCGCGAAGGTCACGCCGTCCGGATCGCTGTTGCTGTCGATGATGGCCACGACCGGAATGCCGAGCTTGTTGGCTTCCTGGACCGCGATCGCTTCCTTGTTGGTGTCGATCACGAACAGCAGGTCCGGCAGCCCGCCCATCTCCTTGATGCCGCCGAGTGCGCGCTCGAGCTTGTCGCGGTCGCGGGTGCGCTGGAGGACTTCCTTCTTCGTGAGGCCGAGCTCGGGCTGCGACAGCAGCTCTTCCATTTCGCGCAGGCGCTTGATCGACTGGGAGATCGTCTTCCAGTTCGTCAGCATGCCGCCGAGCCAGCGGTGGTTCACGTAGTACTGGCCGCAGCGCGAGGCGGAGTCGGCGACCCGCTCCTGCGCCTGCCGCTTCGTGCCGACGAACAGGACGCGGCCCCCGCCGGCGACGACGTCGCGCACGGCGACCATCGCGCGGTGAAGCATCGGCACCGTCTGCTCGAGGTCGATGACGTGGACGCCGTTGCGCACACCGAAGATGTAGGGACCCATCTTCGGGTTCCAGCGACGGGTGTGGTGGCCGAAATGAACGCCCGCCTCGAGGAGCTGGCGCATGGTGAAGGTTGGCATCGCCATGGAAACTGTCCTTTTCCGGTTGGATCCGCCGCGGGCGTGACCCCCGCCCTCGATCGAGGGCGGAGACACCGGAGCGGCCCCCGCGTCATGCCGGGGCCGCAAGCCCGCGTGTGGTTTTGCGACGGCGCTTAGATAGCCCGCCCGCACTCATTTGGCAACTGCAACGGAAGGTGGGGACCGCACTGGCAGTCCCCACCGTTCGGAAGGGTGGTGTGCCTCCGCGCCTCAGGCCGCCTGGAGCCGTTCCATGAAGATGTCCACCTGACCCTTCAGGCCGTCGAAGCTGGCCCCGAGCTGGTCGATGGCGGCCAGCAGGCGATCGGCGGCGCTGCCGCTGTCGCGGGCGGACCCGGCGACGTCGTCGATCGTGCCCTGGAGCGCCTGGGACGCGTCGGAGGCGATGAGCACGGAGCGGTTGATCTCCTCCGTGGCGGCATTCTGCTCCTCCACCGCCGAAGCGATGGACGCGCTGATCTCGCTGATGGTGTTGATCACCTCGACGATCTTGGAGATCTCCGAAGCGGCTCCCGCCGTGCTCTGCTGTATGGCCGCGATCTGGGCCGAGATCTCTTCCGTGGCCTTCCCGGTCTGGGTCGCGAGGTTCTTCACCTCGTTGGCGACGACCGCGAAGCCTTTCCCCGCTTCGCCCGCGCGCGCGGCCTCGATCGTCGCGTTCAGGGCCAGCAGATTCGTCTGGCTCGCGATGCTGGTGATCAGGGTCACGACGTCGCCGATGCGGTTGGCCGCCTGGACCAGGCCGGAGACCATCGCCACCGTCTGGCGGGCCCGCTCCGCGGCTCCGTCGGCGACCTTGTGGGAGTTGGCGGCCTGCCCGCTGATCTCGCGCACGGATGCCGCCAGCTCGGTCACCGCGGCGGCGACCGTCTGCACGTTGGTGCTGACCCGGGAAGCGGAGTCGGCGGCGTCGCGGCTCATCGACGCGTTGTCGCCGGCGGTCCGCGCCATGACGTCGGCGCTGCTGCCCATGTCACGGACGACGCCGGTGATCTTCTGCATCACGGACAGGACTTCCGTCTCGAAGTTCGCCGCCACCCTGTTCAGCGCCTCCCGGCGCTCCTGCTCGGCGCGGTCCTTGAGGTGCCTGTGCTCGAGCTCCAGGCGCTCCTTCTCGATCGCGTTGTCCTTGAAGGTCTGGACCGCTGCGGCCATTCGGCCGACCTCGTCCCGCCGGCCGAGCGCCGGCACGTCGACTTGCGTGTCTCCCTGCGCGAGGGCGGACATCGTGTTGGTCATGCCGGCGATGGGACGGGTTATGCCCCGGATGATCAGCGCCAGGATCGCGCAGGCCGCCAGGATGCCGAGGCCGCTCGCCAGCGCCGTGATGGCCAGCATCCGGGACAACTGGTCCTCGAAGCGCTTCTTGGACAGCCACAGCTCGATCGCGCCGAGCTTCTGCACCTGGCCGCGGTTGTCCGTCCGCAGCACCGGCGTCGACCGCGCCACCACCTCCCCGCCGGAGGCCTCGATGTCGCCCAGCTTCGCGAATACCTGCCCGTCCACGCCCCTGATCGCCGCGCCGAGGAAGTCGGGATCGCCCTTCAGCGCGCCGAGCAGGGTCTCCCCACCCGCCTGGTCGACGTTCCACAGCATCTCCGCCGCGCCACCGACCAGCACGGACGCCGCCAGTTCCGCGCGCTGGTCCAGACCCTCCTCGGCCGAGCGGGACAAGGTGGTCGCGAACCCGACCACCGCAACCACCCCGAACAGCACGAAGAGCGCCCCGATGGGCATCAACGCGCGCATCAGCAGGCTTCGAGACAAAAAAGCGATCACGGCCACCTCCGAACTCGGCGCCCGTCCGGCCGGCTCCCGCCCCGGACGCCTTGCTGAATTGATTATCTCATTATCGAAACATTCTGCTCTCCCTCGACCCGACCCGTTTCCTTGAGCATGGGGCGATGGAGATTATCTTTCTCCGTCCAATTCGTTAAACTTCTACGAAGGTCGATGCTCCGAACGCCGCCGGGCAGCTCCGATGACCGATCGCGGGATCGGAAACGACTGCGGGGCGACCCGGCCGACGCCGGGCCGCCCCGTTCGGGACCGCCTCCGTCCTTTCCGGCCCGACTCGAACCGGCTTCGTCGACCTTACCTGGGATCGAGCACGGCCCAGCCGCGCTGCCTGGCCTGGGCGATCAACGACGGATCGCCCAGGACCGGATGCGGATGGCCGACGCATTCCAGCATGGGCAGGTCCGAGATGTCGTCGCCGTAGGCGTGGCATCGCTCCGCGGCCGCCCCGGCATCGGCCAGGAACGCGAGGACCGCTTCCGCCTTGCCCTGCCCTATCGTCTGGGGCGGCAGGATCATGCCGGTGCACCATCCGCCTTCGGTCGCGAGGCGCGTCGCCAGGATGTGGGCGACACCGAGCGTCTCGGCGAGGGGAGCCAGGATCTCGACGAAGGAGCCGGACACGAACACGGGCACGATCCCCTCGCGACGGTGGTCCTCGAGGCATTCCACGGCGCGGGGCAGCAGCAGGCTGCCCTCGTGGCGGCGTATCCGCTCGAACCAGGCGCGGCCCGCCCGCCGCAGTTCCTCCAGTTCGACGCCCCGGAAATGCTCGTAGTAGCGGAGATTGACGGCCTCGCGGGTGCAGCCCCGGAGCGCCATCGATTTCATTTCATTTCTGAAACTTTCGTAGTCGTGACGGGAGGACGCACTGCAGCGCCACTCGAGATGGAAGAACTCCATGAAGCTGAACATGCTCTTCACGGAGATCAGCGTACCGTCGACATCGAAGAAGGCGTAACCGATCCGGCTCCGCATGCTGCACCGCCATGGTAGTCCGCAAGGCGAGCGCCGTGCGGGGTGTCCGAAGGGGATACCGATGTGCCGGGGCTCCGGCGGCAGGTGGGCGTGCCGCCGGAGCCCCTCGCGGGCGCGTCACGCGCTGAGGGGCTCCTCCCGGACGATGCGCTCGCTGTACCAGCTGAGGGCCCGCCGGGCGCGCTGGGCTTCCTTCTTCTTGATCAGGTCGGCGTCGAAGGCGGTGAAGCGGGCGTCGACCACGGTGCAGTCCTGTCCGGATTGGCTGAAGGTGATACGGGCATGGAAGGACAGCTTCGCCGGATCGGCGATGTCCTTCTCGACGATCTCATAGGAGATCAGCGTCTCGACGGGGAATATAAAATTGAGATACTTCACGTCCATGCCGTTGATGACGAAGTAGTGGCGGTGCAAGGCATTCTCGCCTATGTAGAAATACTCGGTGACGGCCAGAAACGCCTGCCTTGCGGCTTCGATGAGCACCATGCCCTGTATGTGCTGGCCGGTCAGGTGGTCGAGCATCAGCTCGTTGTCGTCATCCACCATCAGCGCCATTTCGAACAGGTCCTCGCCAAGCCGGCGCGGAACGGAGATGACGCTGTTCTCGACCTTGTGCTTGTGGGTGTAGCGCCGGTCCGCCCGCTGGTGGCCCTGGTCGAGCCGGAAATCGAAGTGGCGCGTCAGGCCGAGCCGGAGCGCTTCGGCCCGCAGCCGTCCGATCTCGTCCTCCTTCAGACCCTGCCCGGGAACGAAGATCGTCTTCGTCGGCAGTTTCTCTCCCGCCTCGCCGTTCATCAGGCCGAGCAGCCTGGACAGGGTGATGGCTCCCTCGTTCTCGGCGAAGGCTTCGAAGCGGTCGCCGACCACGAACAGTACTCTGGATGTCATTATTTCTCTCCCCAATTCGTATTGTTTGAGCAAGAACTCCGCTCGGAGTTCCATCGGTTGCATGTTTCCAGTGCGGAAACGTCAGAGATTATTCTTATGTACCGAAGCAAAACTGGACGAATTAAGCTACATAGTTTCTTTTTGTACAGCCCCGCAGATTATCCATGGATCTGCATCTGGACTGCGCCGGAGTCCGGCAATTCACTGTTCGAACACCGCTCCGTTACTGTCCGAGGTCGTCGCGACGTCCGTGTCAAAATCTATATGGATAGATTGCATTTTTGTCAAATGTGGGCTGGACAGATTTCATTTTCGACATATTGCGTGAAGCGCATGTGCCGGTTAACCATCGCTGGTGCCGTTCTCGGGGCCGAGAAAGGGCGCCACGGCGTCGGGGCCGGGCAATTCCTGGGAGCAGGAAGGCGCCCCACGATGGCAGGACGCGGAAATGGTTAACGCCCGATTCCGTCTTCGACCGGAACCGCATACCTGAGAATTCGAGATCGAACTCCATAGTATGGGAAAAATTTTTGTGTAATTGCGTTCAATTGTTCGCCCGGGCGTGCGGCTGCATGCGCACCGGCATCATTGCCGCACGGGAATCGGGCGAATCACCATTTCGGCCGGGGAGAATCAGAGATCCAGGACGTCCGCTACGCCCGCCAGCGACTTGATGGCGGCGCGGCTGCGCGCCGACACGGCATAGGCGCCGGGGAGCTGGACCTCGACCTCCTTCATGGGGTCGGTCTCGACGATGATGCTGATCCGCCCCCTGCCCCGGCCGATCTGGTCGAGGATGCCGCGCAGGGGCGGCACGGCGTCGGCGTCGCGCAGGACCACCTGGAGCCCCTCCGCCGCCCGCGCGACCTCGTCCTCGAGCGGCCGTACCTCCTGGCAGGTCAGGCGGACGTCCTCGCCGTTGAGCTGGATGTCGACCGTAAGGACGACCGCCTTGCCTGGCTCCAGCAGTTCCCGGCTCATGGCGAGCGTCTCGGAAAAGAAGGTGACCTCGTAGACGCCGGTCGAGTCGGAAACGGAAACGAAGGCGAAGCGGTTTCCGCTCTTGGCGACCCGCTCCTGCTTGTTGATGACGATGCCCGCCATCTGGCACCGGGTCGATCCGCCGCCGGTGGCCCGGCGCTGGAGATCGGAGGACTGGACCACCTTCAGCCGCTGCAGGGGCTTTGCGAAGCCGTCCAGCGGGTGGGCGGACAGGTAGAAGCCGATGGCCCCGAACTCGTGGCCGAGACGCTCGAGCGGATCCCAGTCCGGCACTTTCGGCAGGTCGGGCGTCCGCAACGCGTCCGGCGCGGCGCCGAACAGGCTGACCTGGCCGCTCTCGCGTTCGGCCGCGGCGGCTTGGGCGTAGCGGATCAGCAGTTCCGTCGCGGCATGGACCTGCCGCCGGTTCGGATTGATGCCGTCGAACGCACCGGCGCAGGTCAGGTTCTCGAGCTGGCGCTTGTTGATCGTCTTCGTGTCGAGCCGGCGGGCGAAGTCGAAGAGATCGCGGTAGGGACCGCCGGAGTTGCGCTCCGCGACCACCGCCTCCATCGCCGGCATGCCCACCCCCTTGACGGCGGCCAGCGCGTAACGGATCGCACGCTCGCCGTCGGGCAGCACCTCGACGTGGAAGACCGCATTGGAGCGGTTGATGTCCGGGGTCAGCAGCTTGATCCTGAGGCGCACCAGCTCCTGGCGGAAGGTATTCAGCTTGTCGGTGTTGCCGAGATCCAGGGTCATCGAGGCCGCCAGGAACTCGACCGGGAAGTTCGCTTTCAGATAGGCGGTCTGATAGGCGACGAGCGCGTAGGCGGCCGCGTGGGACTTGTTGAAGCCGTAGCCCGCGAACTTGTCGACCTGGTCGAAGATGTAGGCCGCCTGGTCGGCGTCGACGCCGTTGCGGACCGCTCCCTCGACGAAGGCGGCGCGCTGCTGCTCCATCTCCGCCTTGATCTTCTTGCCCATCGCGCGGCGGAGCAGGTCGGCGCCGCCGAGCGAATAGCCCGCCAGCACCTGGGCGGTCTGCATCACCTGCTCCTGGTAGATCATGATCCCGAAGGTCTCCTTCAGGATCGGCTCCAGCAACGGGTGCATGTAGTCGGGCGCCAGCTCCCCGTTCTTGACCTTGATGTAGGTCGGGATGTTGTCCATCGGGCCGGGCCGGTAGAGCGAGACCAGCGCGATGATGTCCTCGAACGCGGTCGGCTTCAGCTTGCGCAGGACGTCGCGCATGCCCGAACTTTCGAGCTGGAACACCCCGGTCGCCTCGCCCCGCGACAGCAGCTCGTAGGTCTTGGCGTCGTCCAGGGGCAAGGTCGACAGGTCGATCGGGACTCCCCGCTCCTGGATCAGCTCCACCGCGCGCTGGAGCACGGTCAGCGTCTTCAGGCCGAGGAAGTCGAACTTCACGAGGCCGGCCTGCTCGACGTACTTCATGTTGAACTGGGTGACCGGCATCTCCGAGCGCGGGTCGCGGTAGAGAGGGACCAGCCGGTCCAGCGGCCGGTCGCCGATCACGACGCCGGCGGCATGGGTCGACGCGTGCCGGAACAGCCCTTCCAGCCTCAGGGCAACGTCGACGAGGCGCTTCACCGTCTCGTCGCCGTCGCGGGCCTGCTGGAGCAGCGGCTCACCGGCTATCGCCTGCTCCAGCGTCACGGGGTTGGCGGGGTTGTTGGGCACCAGCTTGCAGATCTTGTCGACCTGGCCGTAGGGCATCTGGAGCACGCGCCCGACGTCGCGCAGCACCGCGCGGGCCTGCAGCTTTCCGAAGGTGATGATCTGCGCGACCCGGTCGTGCCCGTACTTCTCCTGGACGTAGCGGATCACCTCGTCCCGGCGGTCCTGGCAGAAGTCGATGTCGAAGTCGGGCATCGACACGCGTTCGGGGTTCAGGAACCGCTCGAACAGCAGCCCGAAGCGCAGCGGGTCGAGATCGGTGATCGTGAGCGCCCAGGCGACGACCGAGCCGGCGCCCGAACCGCGGCCGGGCCCGACCGGGATCGCATGCGCCTTCGCCCATTTAATGAAGTCCGAGACGATCAGGAAGTAGCCGGGGAACTTCATCGATTCGATGACGTCGAGCTCGAACTCCAGCCGCTCCCGGTACGGCCGCGCCGCTTCCTCGCGCGCAGCCTCGTCCATGCCGTCGGTGAAGACGTGCTTGTCCAGCCGCGCCTCCAGCCCGTCGCGCGCCTGGAGCTTCAGTTCCTCCGCCTCGGGCCTGTCCTCGGTGAAGCGCGGCAGGATCGGCTTGATCGCGCGCAGCAGGTAACTGCATCGCCGTGCGATCACGAGCGTGTTGTCGACCGCCTCCGGCAGGTCGGCGAACAGCTCGCGCATCTCCGCAGCCGACTTGAAGCGGTGATGCGGCGTCATCCGGCGCCGGTTCGCCTCCCCGACATAGGCGCCGTCGGCGATGCACAGCAGCGCATCATGTGCCTCGAACATCGATTCGTCGGCGAAGTAGCAGTCGTTGGTGGCGACCAGGGGCAGGTCGTGGGCATAGGCGAGGTCGACGAGGGCGGGCTCGATCCGGTCCTCGACCTCCAGACCGTGGCGCATCAGCTCGACGTAGAGGCGTCCGGGGAACAGGCCGGCGAGCCTCGTCAGCGCCTCCTCGGCATGGCCGCGCTGGTTCTCGGCCAGCAGGCGTCCGACCGGCCCGCCGGGGCCGCCGGTCAGCGCGATCAGCCCGTCCGTACGGCCCTCCAGGTCCTCCAGCGACACCATGGGCTGACCGCCCGGCTCGCTCTCCATGTACGCCTTGCTGACCAGCTTCATGGCGTTGGCGTAGCCGGCCTCGTTCTGCACCAGCAGGACGAGCTGGTCCGGCTGGGAGGCGAGCCGCGCGTTCGGCCGCCCCGAGGGCGCCGGCCCGAGGCGGCGCAGCCCGAGCACCGTCCCCAGGATCGGCTGCACCCCGGCATCCGAGGCGGCCATCGAGAACTCCAGCGCCCCGAACAGGTTGCCGGTGTCGGTGACGGCGACCGCCGGCATCTTCTGCTTGGCGCAGAGCTTGACCAGCTCCTTGGTCCTGATCGCGCCTTCCGACAGCGAATAGGCGGAATGGACGCGCAGATGGATGAAGTCGGCGTGGGGCATGATCGTCCGGTCGGTGGGTGGCCCACAGGATGCCAATCCGGGGCCGCCGCGTCAGTCCTAAAATGGCCCGACCGGCCTCTGCGGGATGCATGGAAGTTACGAAAAATTAGCGGCATCGGCGCCATCCTGGCGGACGCGCATCTCCTGGGGAGTTCGGGGTGGAGGTTCGGTTCCGTTACGACGTGATGGTGTCGACCGCCAGGATCTGGAGCGTCGACCGCACCTTCGCGGAGCGCGACGACGCCGTCGCCCACGCCCGCGCCGCGTCCGGCCGGCCGCGGGTCGACGGGATCAAGGTGCTGCGCTACCGGATCGCGCCCTCCGGCGAGACCTTCGAGACCGTGATCCTGCAGGAGGAGGAGGCGAACCGGCGCCGGCCGGGGCGCATCGGCCTCGTCGACGACGCTCCGGTCTGTACGACCGGCGCCGACCTGATGACGCTGAACGGTCGCGCGGCGATCGGCCGGGTCCTGGCCGGCTTCCTCGAATCGGAGGCCATCACCCCGTCGGAGCTGCTGCACCACCCCGGCCATGCGTCCCGGCTGAAGGCGAGGGGCGGACTGCTGGAGGACGCCGTGCACCGCGTCGCCCAGGTGCAGGCGCGCCGGACGCGCCGCCCAGCCGGCGCCTGCGCCGCCCGGCTGTTCAACCTTCTCCACACGATGGAGGCGGACCTCGCCGCGCTGGACCCGGAGAAGCGGCGCCTGCCCCCCTTCTCGGCCGCCGACCTGGCCGCGTTCAGCCAAGCGGTCGAACGGGCCGTCGGCCCCGAGCGCCACGCCCCGGCGCTGATGGCGGCGCTGAGCGACCATCTGGCGCCCTGCGTCGGCCTCGGCCAGAAGCTGGATCGGGCCCTCATGCTGATGGCACAGAAGCTCGATCCCGTCGCAGAGGCGCTGGTGGAGGGGCTGCTGGCCGACCTCCTCGCCTTCCCGCCGGTGCTGCGGGAGCTGTTCGGTCCGCTGCCCTGCCTGGGCGAACAGCTCGCCCGCTTGGCCGACCTGCTGCACGCGCGGCCGCCGCCCGACGATCCGCCCCCGACGCCGCGGCTGGAGGCGGTGACGCTGCTGATCCAGTCCGGCCGCGCGCCGGCCTGCGCCTCGGTGCTGCTGGAACGCCTGCTCGGTGACCTCGAAGGCGGCAAGCCGCTCGACCCGCGGGACGCTGAGGCGGAGAAGCCGCTGCTCGAGGACCTTGTCTCGCGGCTGCGCGACACGGACGGCGAGCTTCTGGGCGGCATGAGGGCGGAGGCCGCGGTCGCGCGGCGCGAACTGGCGAATCGCCAGTCCATGCTCCGCCGCATGGGCCTGCACGACGTCGCCGACGCGTTGCCGAGA